>CATPAV010000121.1 GCA_955652245.1 uncultured Candidatus Udaeobacter sp.
GAACCCGGCTTGTACTATCCAGGATTGGGTGGCGCCCGTCAGGAAGATGTAGTCGTGGTCACGAAAACGGGTTGCAAGATCCTTTCGCGCTTTCCAAAGCAGCTGGAGATTTGAGGTGGGTCGGCTGCTCCGTCGGGCGATCCACCAATGAACGAAGCGCGCGGTTGCGCGTCTAAGTTTCCTAGACACACTTAAGACAGGCATGTTCTATCCTTACGGATTCGGTTTTGGATCTCATTGGCTGCTTTATATTGGCGTGCCCTTGATCATTGGGATTTGGGCTCAAATTCGGGTGAGCAGTGCATTCCGAAAATGGGGCGAGGTGCGCGCGAGCTCGAATATCACCGGCGCCGAATGTGCGCGTGAAATTCTCGAAGCGGCGCAAATTCACGATGTCGATGTTGTCGAGACGAACGATTTTCTCGGCGATCATTACGATCCGACGAGCAAGAAGCTCTGCCTCTCGAGCAATGTCTACAACACGCCTTCGGTCGCTGCGCTCGGCATCGCCGCGCATGAAACCGGGCACGCCATTCAGCACGCCAAAGCTTACGCACCGCTCAAGGCGCGAATGGCCATTGTGCCGGTCACGATGATTGCGTCGCAAATGCTGCCGTTCGTGATTTTCGGCGGGCTGTTTTTCCGCATTACCGGGTTGATTACGCTCGGCATTTATTGCTATCTGATTCTGCTCGTCTTTCAGCTCATCACGCTGCCGGTGGAGTTTGACGCGTCGCGGCGCGCGAAAATCATTCTGCAACAAATGGGCATCGTGCAGCCCGGCGGCGAAATGGCCGGAGTAAACAAAGTTCTGAATGCGGCTGCGCTCACCTATGTAGCGGCGTTCATCGCCGCGCTGGGTAACCTGCTCTGGTTGCTTTCCCTGCGCGATCGCCGCTGATTAATTCGCGGGGCCATTTGAAGAAGATGAATCCGTCTATCGCGCTGCCTGCTCGCCGGATTTCCGATTTGTTATCGTCCGGCCTTGGTGCTCGTGGTAAATCTAAGCGCGACGCGATGGAGCAGCCAAAAACGGACGAAGACCAGCAGTTGGTGGCGCGCACGCAATCGGGAGATGCGACTGCGTTCGATCAGCTCGTGGTCAAGTACACGCCGCGTCTTTACGGTCTGGTTTACAACATGACGTCGAACCACGAGGACACCAACGACCTGTTGCAGGATATTTTTTCCAAAGCTTACAAAGCGATCCGCGGATTCCGTGGCAAGTCTTCTTTTTACACCTGGATCCACTCGATCGCGGTAAACATGACACTGAATTTTCTGAAAAAACGCGGCCGCCGTTTTCATCTCAGCCTGGACGATGTCGATACCAGCATCCAAAACGACAAAGAGTTTCTCGAGCTCACCGCAACGAGCAGCCCGGTGCGGGAGGCAGACCTTTCCGAACTGCAGCGAAGATTGAACGAGGCCATGATGAAATTGTCTGATGAACACAGAGCCGTGGTCACCATGTTTCATATTCAAGGGATGCCCCACTCGGAGATCAGTAAAATCTTGCGTGTTTCGGAGGGAACAGTACGTTCCAGGCTTTTCTACGCGAATCGGCAACTGCAAAATTATCTGGACGAATTCAGAAAAAATCCCGTTGGTTAACCCGCGCTGAAATGGACGAATTTAACGACAACGAAATCGGCAAGCTACTTCGACTGAAACGGTACGAGCAACCGCCGCCTGGTTACTTCGAAAATTTCCTGCACGAATTTCATCGCCGGCAGCGTGATGAATTGCTCCGTGAACCGCTCTGGCGGATCCTTCTGGGGCGCACTCAGGACTTCATATTCCGGTTGGATGTTCGTTCGCTCACCTCCTACCCAGCGGCCATCGCTGCGGTCCTGGTGTGCGCCGCGGTCATTTCGCTGAAGATTTATCAGGAACCGGGGACCGCCAATGTCGTCGCCCTCCAGAGCGGGCCGGCATTATCCACAGCAGTGAATGCCGAAGGAGAATGGACGCTTGCATCCCCGGCGACGACGCGGATCTTCAGGGCGCAGCCGCTTCGCAGTTTGAATGAAAGCGCCGACACTCACCGGGCCGCCATCCCGCCGCGATACGTGCTCGATAGCGTTCCCGTGAGTTATGAGTCGACTTTCAGATTTTAATCGCGCGCCGGAATTTCGTTCCCGGTTTCGTTTTGCGGCGGTCTGTCGGTTTGCGCTCAGTCTATTCGCGGCATTTGGTCTGGTTCGCCTGGTTCGCGCGCAGGAAGAACCCGCTACGGCAATCAGCCACGTTAAGAAGGTCTTTGAGCAGGCCGCCAAAGCTGTGGTCAAAATTCACGGTGTTGACGAGCACTGTGAAATCTCGGGCACCGGATTTTTTATCGATCCTACGGGGACCCTTTACACTGCGTATACGGTCGGAGGTGAAGCGGGAAATTTCACGATCGACTTCAACGGCAAAAGATATCCCGCACGCCAGGTTTTGGCTGACATCCGTAGTGGTATGGCCATATTAAAAACAGATGTAGCAACGCCCGCGCTGCCGATCGGAAAATCCGAGGAGCTGGAAGTGGCAACGCCTGTTGTTGCGATTGGTTATCCGCTGGATTTGCCGGAAACGCCAAATTTCGGAATGATCGCAGGATTTGATCGGAAATATCTCGGCCGTTATTTTTCGACTACGCATCTGCGGGTCAATCTGCCTACACAGCGTGGAGAGGCCGGCGCGCCGCTCTTGAACATGAAAGGGGAGGTCGTGGGCATTCTGGTCAGCAGTCTGGAAAACAATTCGGCCTGCTACGCCGTGCCAATTGAAGCGGCCGAGAAAATCCGGAGGGATTTCGTCCGTTTCGGAGAGGCCAGGCACGGTTGGGTGGGGATTAATGTTTCGGAGGCTGCCAAACAGGTGGAAGGCTCCCGCGCGGAAATGACGCAGATTATGGAGGGCACGCCGGCGGCCGGTTCCGGAATCAAGCCTGGCGACGTTCTCTTGCAGGTGGGACGAAAAAAAGTCCACGAACCGGAAGACGTCTTGGATGCCTCGTTCTTCATCACCGCCGGCGACACCGTGCCGATTACAGTGATGCGCGGAAATGAAAAGCTGACTTTTAATGTACAGGCCGAACTGCATCCGGCTAGCCAGCGTCCGCCCTTGATTGCCTCGCCGACAAATCAGGCGGTTCCGCTCAAGCTCGATTCTGAAGTACAGCGCACGCCTTGACGTTCAGCAGCACGGTCAGCGCGCCAGCATTTTCCGAAATTCCGCCTCGTTGAGAATGCGAATGCCAAGTTGTTTCGCTTTATCGAGTTTGCTGCCCGCCTCTTTCCCCGCCACCACGTAATCGGTTTTCTTGCTCACGCTGCTGCTAACATGGCCGCCAAGCGTTTCGATCTTTGCGGTCGCTTCTTCGCGAGTCATTGATGGCAGCGTGCCAGTAAGCACAAAAGTTTTTCCGGCCAGCGACAGATCCGCCGCTTTCTTCGCGGAAATTTTTTCGCTTCCCGGCTGAATCCCCAATTGCTTCATCCACTGCAAAATTCTTTTCCCGGTCGCTGATGCAAAAAATTCGAGGACGCTCTGCGCGACCATTGGTCCAACTTCAGTCACGATACCGGCGTTCTTGTCGATCTTGCTTTTGGATGGTTTAGCGAATCCGGCCTTAATCAAGGCATCTCTAATTTCAATCAGATCCTGCCTTAACACGTCATACGCCGTCGGGTCTTTCCGTCGCAGCTTTTTAGCTTGCTCCTTTTTTATATCATAATCTACGACGCGCCGAAGCAATCCTGAGTTAGCCGCGTCCTCGATGGTTTCATGGAAACGCGCGAGCTGTGTCGCCGTCGTCTTGCCGACGTCGGGAATGGCGAGAGCGAAGAGCCAGCGCGAAAGCGGTAAAGTCTTCGCCCGCTCGATCGTATGCATCGCTTTCGTCGCGTTTTTCTCGCCAAAAATGCGGGGCGCTTCGTCCGTTCCGAGGTTCAGCTTGGCGAGCTGTTCCAGTTTCAACTCGAATAAGTCGAGCGGTTCGCGCACCAATCCGCGCTCGACCAGTTTGTCCGCGACAATCCCGCCGACGCTTTCGATGTCGAGCGCGCCGCGCGCGGCAAAAAATTCGAGACGACGCGTCGTTTGCGCCGGGCAGTGAAGATTTTCGCAACGCCAGGCTACGAACTCCGGATCGCGACGGACCGGACCGCCGCACACGGGGCATTTGCCCCGAACGTGTTCGAAGAAATTGAAGGGCTTTGCGCTCCGCGGCCGTTTTGATTTTACAATTTCGACCACAGCGGGAATCACTTCGCCGGCTTTTTCGATCACCACGATGTCACCGATGCGGATGTCCTTGCGTTTGATTTCATCCTCGTTGTGCAAGGTCGCACGCGAAACCCGGCTGCCGCTCACCGTCACCGGCTCGAGCACCGCCACAGGCGTGAGAATTCCAGTGCGTCCGACCTGAACGATGATGTCCATCAAGCGGGTCTTGACGCGTTCGGCCGCGTATTTGTATGCGATCGCCCAGCGCGGCGATTTGGCGGTGAAGCCGAGCCGCTCGCGTTGCTCAAACTCATCTACTTTCACGACCGCGCCGTCGGTTTGATATGCAAAATCAGCTCGAATTTTGTCCAGCTCGCGGATCGCGTTCAGAATTTCTTCAACCGAATCGGCCAGCCACCAGCGTGCGCTCGTGGGTAATCCAAGCTTCTTGAACAAAGGAAAAATTTCCGAGTGAAGATCGATATCTAGGCCTTCAGTCGCGCCGGTTCCGTAAAACACAATTGACAGCGGGCGCTGCGCCACAATTTTCGGATCGAGATGTTTAAGGGAGCCTGCGGCTGCGTTTCGCGGGTTTGCAAACAACGGTAAACCGGCCGCGCTTCGTTCTTCGTTCAATTTTTCGAAGCCGCGCTTGTCCATGTAAACCTCGCCGCGCGCTTCGAAAATTTTCGGGACCGCGCCGCGCAACCGCTCCGGCACCGACCGAATGGTGCGAACGTTTTGAGTGATGTCGTCGCCGACCACCCCATCCCCGCGAGTGGCCGCGTATTGCAGTTTTCCGTTTTCGTAGAGAAGCGAAACGGCCACGCCGTCCACTTTTGGCTCGATTACGACTGGAATCTTTTCGTCGGGCAAAAGTCGCGTAATGCGCCGGTAAAAATTGGCGACTTCCTTTTCGGAATAAGTGTTGTCGAGGCTGAGCATCGGCAGGCGATGCTGAATTTGAGCGAAGGCTTCGAGGGGCTTGCCACCGACGCGCTGGGTCGGCGAATCGGGTGCGACCAGCGCTGGGAACCGCGTTTCAAGGTCGACGAGTTCTTTGTAGAGACGGTCATATTCCTGGTCGCTGATCGTGGGAGCCGCCTGTTCGTAATAACGGCGGTCGTGCTCTTTGATTTCGCGCCGCAGCTGTTTGACGCGTTTCGCCGCTTGAGCCTCGTCTTCGGCCATAAGGCATGATACAAACAGCGGAAAGATCGACAATGAACGGCCGCGAAAAAATCCTTGGCGTCGAGGGCGGCGGAACCAAGACCGGGTGGGTTTTGGTCGAACGCGACGACAAGGAATTGCGCATCCTCGATCAGGGAAAACTTCCGCCGTCAAATTTCCGATTGGAAACACACGATCGCCTGAGAGCGATCTTCCGCGAACTTCCACGGGAGATTGATCGGACAGGAATCTTTCTTGCAGGCTGTGGGACTAGCGAGGATCGACAGTCGCTTTTGCGGCTCTGCGCCGAAATCTGGCCAAAGGCCAAAATTGTCACTGGCAGCGATCGGGAATCAGGTCTGGCGGCTGCCCTCGAACATAGCGACGGAATTGTAGTCAGTGCAGGAAGCGGCTCCTCGGTGACAGGACGTCGCGGCGACAAAATTGAGAATGCCGGCGGCTGGGGCCATATTCTCGGCGATACCGGCGGCGGTTATTTTCTCTCGATTCAGGCGCTGCGCTTCATCCTGCGCGAGTACGATTCGCATCATGGCGAGATGCAATTCACTGCGAAAATCTTGCACGCGCTTTCGCTCAACAATCTCGATGAACTGGTTCGCTGGGCGCAGACCGCCGACAAAATGGAGATCGCGATGCTCACGCCAGTTATTTTTGAAGCTGCCGCCAGCGGCGATGCGCGCGTAATGGAGATCATCGAGAAGGGCGCCCAGGTTTTGAGCGAGTACACAGAGGCAGTCGCGTCCGGGCTTCATTTGCTCGCGCCGAAGGTCATGCTGCTCGGCGGACTTTTTCAACGCGACTCAATCTACACCCATGCATTTCGGCGCAGACTGAAGAAGAATCTTCCAGATGCCCGCGTGGCAAGTGCGGAGCGCGGCTCCGAACTCGGCGCGGCGTGGCTCGCGGCAGAAATAAGCGATCACGTCACCTTTCAGTCAAAGCTTCCTGAGAACGAAATTGACAATCTGGCTGCCGCGCTCACTGAACAGCGCAACCCGCGCTCAGAGAATCTGGAGAAACTAAATCCACGCGAATTGGTCGAGCTCTTTGTCGAAGAGGAAAGATTTGTGCAGGACGCATTGCGAGGCGCTATTGTCGATCTTGCCCGGGCGATTGAAATCGTTAGTGCATCACTGCGAAATGGCGGCCGCTTGTTTTATGTTGGCGCTGGGAGCAGTGGGCGTATTGGGGTGCTCGACGCGAGTGAAATCCCGCCAACATTTGGCGCGTCGCCCGAGCTCGTTCAAGGACTCATCGCCGGCGGCGCGGCCGCGATTCATCGCAGCGTCGAAGGCGCGGAAGACGAAAAAGGCGCGGGCGCAGTGGCGATTGATCAGCGCGGCGTGAAAGGTGTCGATGTTGTGATTGGAATCACAGCCAGCGGCCGGACGCCTTATGTGCTCGGCGCGCTTGCGCGGGCGAAATCGATAAACGCAAAGACCGTTCTGCTCACATGCAATCCAGCGAATTTGCAAACTGGAATTGCCGATCTTGTAATCAATCTCGCCGTTGGACCGGAAATTGTCACCGGATCGACAAGGTTGAAAGCGGGCACAGCAACGAAAATTGCGCTCAATATTATCAGTACCGGAGCGATGGTCGGACTCGGTAAAGTATATGGCAATTTGATGATTGATCTGCACGCGTCGAATTCGAAATTGCGCGATCGCGCGACGCGCCTGGTCGCTCAACTGTCGGAGTCGGATTACGATTCGGCGCGCCAGCAACTTGAAGCAAACAACTGGAATTTGCGGACCGTCGTGGCCAAGATCGGCAAGTGAAATGACGGATTTTATGCGAGTTGCTGAAGATTATCCGAAAGTCCGCAGTCACGATTTTTCATCACGATAAGCGCAATACTTGTGCGCGACGCGAAGCAGAGATAAGACTCAACCGAAAGGAACCCTATGCTCTGGACTATATTTGTAATCTTGCTTGTGCTCTGGCTGCTTGGATTGGTCAGCTCCTACACGTTGGGCGGATTCATTCACATCCTGCTCGTGCTTGCCATTGTGGTGCTGATTATCAATCTGATTCAAGGCCGGCGTCCCTTGTAAACTCGCACCGATGAAACCGGTCGGTATCGTCGGTATCATACTCATCGTCGTCGGCATCATCGCTTTCGCTTACGGCGGATTCACCTACACGACACGCGAAAAAGTAATCGATGCCGGACCGCTGCAAGTGAATGCGGACAAAGAGCACCACGTCCCATTTTCACCAGTGCTCGGCGGCATCTGTCTGGTCGGTGGAATCGTCCTGGTGATAGTCGGCAGCCGAAAAAGCTGATTTTGTTGCCTAACCATTGCCCGCTTTGAGCACGGCAAACGTCTTGCTGCCTTTGCGGTCGAGGTAGAGAAGGACGCCGCGTTTTGGATCGGCTTGGGTCAGCGCTTCGCGAAATGATTGCACGTTGGTGACCGGTTTGCCGTCCACTTCAGTAATGATGTCCTCGCGCTGGATGTCCTGCTGGGCGGCGAGGCTGTTGTCCGCTACATCGGTGACGATGACGCCCTGCTGAACACTGAGGTGAAGGCGTTCAGCAACTTCTTTGGTTAACTCCTGCACCTGCAATCCAAGTTTGTCGGCATCTTCTTGTTTCGGTTGGCCAGGCTGGATCCGCTCATTTGAAGCCCGTGCGATCTCGTTAGGCAATTCACCCGTCTTGACCGGGACTTTTATCGTTTGCCCCTTTCGCCAAATCGTCAGCTCCACATTTTGGCCGATCTTCTTTTTCAGAATTTCGTGCTGGAGCTGCGAGTCGGTGTCGACCGATGTTCCATCGACTTGGGTAATTACATCGAAAGGCCGCAAATCACTTTTGTAAGCGGGCGCGTCGGCTTCAATTGTGCGTACGACCACGCCTTTGTCCGCGCCTTTAAACAAATCGCGGATTGACGGATCGTCGCCGAGCGTCTCGATGCGGATGCCGAGCCAGGGCCGCACGATTTTGTGACCGGCGATAAGCTCAGCGCCGATTTCCTTTGCCATGTTGATTGGGATAGCGAAACCCAAGCCACGGTTCATCCCGTTAATGAGGGTGTTCATGCCGATCACTTTGCCGTCGATGTCGCAGAGTGGACCTCCGCTGTTGCCGGGATTAATCGAGGCGTCGGTCTGCAAATAGTCCGAGATGGAGTAGCCGTTGCTGGCCAGCAATTTGTTCCGGCCTTTGCCGCTCACTACCCCATAGGTGAACGTGTAATCGAGCTTGAAGGGCGCGCCGATCGCGAACGCAAATTGGCCTACGCGTACGGCGTCGCTGTTGCCGAGCTGAACGATCGGCAAATCTTTTGCGTCGATTTTAATTACGGCGATATCGGTCTTCTCATCAGTGCCCACTACGCGGGCCGGAAGTTCTCGGCCATCTCTCAATTTCACCTCGATTTTATCCGCGCCCTCGACCACGTGGAAGTTAGTAAAGATATAGCCGTCTGGCCGAACGATGAAACCGGAGCCTTCGCTTTGGATCGGCCGGGATCCATTCAGATTGCGCCGCTGATTGTTTTCGTCAGGCGGCCCTTGGAAGAACAGATCATCGAAAGGCGAACTCTCGCTGCCGTCGTTTTTTTTCGAAATCTCAATAATGACGACGCTTGGCGCGACAATCTCAAAGACCTTCGCGAACGCGTTGTTTAGTTGATGAACGACATCCTTGCCCGCTTCGGCCGCCGCGGCGGGAACGGTAGGTGTTGGAACGACCTCTGTTTGCGCCGCAAACGATGTACTAATTGCCGCACATAGAATCAAAATGGATAAACGCATGAGTTGCAACTTGGACAGCATTGAACATGCAATGTTCAACTGGACCCGTCCAATCCCCGCTTGTGTGAAGGTGGGATCGCAATTCGATCCAGCCCCTTTTAAAACATTGGCCGAACGGTGTATACTTCGCGAACGGCTGTTGTCTATGCGCGCATCCACGAGACGAACTCTCTTCCAAGGCGGATTCGTGCTCTTGATACTGCTGTGGGCGACAGCGATCGCGCCCGAACCCGGTACGCGCATCTCGATGACGCCGGCCGATTTGGTTCGCGCGGTTACGATTGATCGGGGATCTCTGATTGACCTGTGCCTGATCGAAAATGTCGATCCAAACGGGCGCGACGCGCAAGGTCGGACACCATTACTGATCGCCGCGACACGGCAGAATTGGAAGCTGGCGCGGCGGCTCATTGATGCTGGAGCGCTCGTTGACCTGGCTGATGAAACCGGTTTCACGCCGCTGATGGCAGCGGCAGTGCACGGGAACCTGGACATGTTCCGTTTGCTGCTGACCCATTCGGCCAATCTCCACGCCGAAACGCCTTGCACGGACGGACGCGATCTTTTGGGAATGGCCCTTGCTGGAGGCAACACGGAAATCGTGAAGACCGTGACGGAACGTTTACCGCTGATGCCGCAATGGACAACCAGTACGCGGCGCGCGCTGAAGGCGGCGCTGCTGGCAGACAATAAGGACCAAATCCGGCTGCTGCTTGGCAAACATGCCGCGCCTCCCGCGCCAGAAGGAAAAAAAGTGCCGCTTCTTGCCTATGCCATCGTCAACGGAGATGCGCCTCTTTTTAGTACGCTGGTGGCCTGCGGTGCCGATCCGAACACGGTTCTGCCGACGCGATGCGACAAAGATTTTCTGGCGCTACTTCCGTCAAAATCGCTCCGCGGGTATATCGAAGAGGACAAGGACGTCACTGTGCTAATGCTCGCCGCGGGGCTTGGCCGGGAAGATTATCTGCGCGGTCTGCTTGAGGCGAGAGCCGATCGAAACCGTGCCACGAAGCGCGACAAGATGCTTGCGTTATACATCGCTGCCGAGACTGGGCAGTGGCGATGTACACAAATCCTTCTCGGTAGCGGCCCGCCACCGGATCAACTGCGAATCGAAATTTCTCTTGCTTCGCAACGTGCCGCTCTCGTTAAAAACGGCGTGCCCATATTCCGCACGGAATGTTCGACCGGCCGGCACGGCTACTCCACACGCACCGGTCACTTTGTGATCACGGACAAAGAACGGAACCATCGTTCCACGATTTATAAAGTGGACATGCCCTATTTCATGCGTCTCAGCTGCCTTGATTTTGGAATGCACGCCGGGGTAGTGCCCAATTATCCAGCATCACACGGTTGCATTCGCCTGCCTTCAGAGGCGGCACGCAAATTCTTTTCCGAAATCCCGATTGGCACGCTCGTGACCGTTCAGTAAATCCCGGCATGCACCGCCGGTTTTCGATCGCACCCGCGTGCGAAGGTAATTCAGGCTGCGCAGTATGATGTTCGTGGCGCACTTTTCGGTGCCTGCGTTGACACGATTGTTAACGACATTGACGTTTTTAGTCAACCACAATGCATAATTTTGACTCATGGAATGGTGATGGGAAAGCGTTCGTCTCGCACGCGCCTGGTTATTGGGCGGATGTCGCGCTGGAACTCTGGAATGATTGGAAATGGCAGCTCAAAAATCGGGTCACCTCGCTCGCTCAACTCGAGCAACATGTCGATCTTAGCGAAGAAGAACGCAGCGGCGTTTTGCTTTCCGGCGACAAACTCGCGCTCGCGGTCACGCCACACTTTTTCAATCTGATTCCGCGAGAAAAGAATCCGGAGGATCCGATCCGGCGTCAGGTTATTCCGCGGATCGAGGAAACGTGGTCGTCGCCCTACGACATGGCCGACCCGTGTGGGGAAGATTCGCACATGCCGGTGCCGGGTCTCGTTCATCGCTATCCGGACCGCGTCCTGTTCTTGGTAACCGATCGTTGCGCCAGTTATTGCCGATATTGCACTCGCAGCCGCGTGGTGAGTGGTGTGGGCGAACAGGAACTGCACACCGATTTCGAGGAAGCATTTCGCTATCTCGAACAGCACACTGAAGTGCGCGACGTGCTTTTAAGCGGCGGCGATGCGCTCATTTTCAGCGATGACAAATTGGAAAAATTGCTGAGCCGGTTGCGCGCGATCCCGCACATCGAATTTCTTCGCATCGGGACGCGCGTTCCGATTTTCCTGCCGCAACGCATCACGTCCAATCTTTGCGCGATGCTCGCGAAACATCATCCGCTTTGGATGAGCGTGCACGTGAATCATCCGCGTGAGTTGACCATCGAAGTAAAGCAAGCGCTTGAACGCCTCGCCGATGCCGGCATCCCGCTCGGCAACCAAAGCGTGTTGCTTAAAGGCGTGAACGACGATCTCGAGACGATGAAAACGCTCGTGCACAAACTGCTGATGTGCCGGGTGCGGCCGTATTACATCTACCAGTGCGACTTGATCAACGGCTCATCGCATCTGCGCACCTCGGTCGCGAAAGGCATCGAGATCATCGAAGGCTTGCGCGGGCATACCACTGGCTACGCGGTGCCGCAATTTGTCATCGACGCCCCCGGCGGCGGCGGCAA
>CATPAV010000122.1 GCA_955652245.1 uncultured Candidatus Udaeobacter sp.
AAACGGACAAAGAAAAACAGTTTGAAAAGGTATATGTCCTCCCGGAAAGAAAGCGCATTTGCGCGGAAAGATTTTACACGTTGCTCCCGCTCCATTTAAGTTTCTGCCGGACAACATTGAAGAACGAAACGTCGGGCAACGCGGCCAGGGGCAGGGTTTTTTTGGCTCTTCGAATGGTGATTGTCGATCCTCTTTTGACTCGGATTGGCGGACGGCCGTCCAACGTCAGAAAGACCGGATACTCGGGGTCGCTCACTTCAATTTCGATAAGCGACGTTTCCGCCACGATAATCGATCGGTTCGTGAGAACATGCGGGCAAATCGGCGTAATAACGAGAACTCCCGATTCAGGATCGAGAATCGGTCCGCCGGCTGAAAGCGAATATGCCGTCGAACCGGTCGGTGTCGCGATAATCAAACCGTCAGCGTTAAATTCGGTAAGCGCCTCGCCGTTGACCCGCGTCCGGAGCAACACCAGGCGCGAAAGTTCGCCCCGGCTCAAGACCGCATCGTTGAGGGCTGTCATCTTGCCGGTTTGTTTTGCGCCAATCTTCACTCTCACCTCTAGAAGCGTACGCTGGCTAAAATTGATTCGATCTTTCGCGATGCCTTCCACCGCTTCGCGGTAGCCGGAAGAATTCGCGCAGGTCAAGAAACCCAGCGATCCCACGTTGATGCCGAAGATTGGCTTAACGACATCGCCGAGCTGGCCAACCACGTGCAGAATGGTCCCGTCACCGCCCACCACTACCATGAGATCAACTGCGGCTCCCAACTGCGCGATCGAATGATCCGATTTTTTTCCGGCAATTGCGGCAGTTTCTTTTTCCAACAAGATCGAGATGGAAAAACGATCGAACTCTTTGACTATGGAATTGATCAGGTCCCCGACGCCAGATTTTCCCGTGTGTGCGACTAAACCGATTACTTTCGCATGCATGCAAAAAATTCCTGATTACCGTCCGCGCCCGTGATCGCGGAGGGGACAATTTCGGTAGGGGTGTGGCCAAGACGAGTCACAAATTGGACGATCTTGTCTTGGGCCTTTTGATGCAACTCGGGATCGCGAACAATTCCGCCCCGCCCGATGTCAGCACGCTCGAGCTCGAACTGAGGTTTGATGAGCGCCAGAATCACACCGCTTGGAGTTATCAACTCAAACGCGTTGGGCAAGATTAAAGTCAGGGAAATGAATGAGACATCGATAACGCAAAGATCGACAAGTTCCGGAATATGTGCACGCGAGAGAAACCGCGCGTTCAGTTTTTCCAGGACAATCACGCGCGGATCGCTTCGAATTTTCCAATCCAATTGGCCATGCCCGACGTCGACCGCATAAACTTTTTCGGTACCGCGCTGAAGCAGACAGTCAGTAAATCCCCCGGTTGAAGCTCCTATGTCCAGCGCCACTTTACTCTGCATGTCGATCTTGAAATGGTCGAGAGCCTTTTCCAACTTCAGGGCGCCGCGTCCAACATATTTTCGCGTTGGCCTGACCGCGATCGCAGCATCCGCCGCGAGAAGTTGAGAAGGCTTTACGGCAATTCGAGTGCCGATCTTGATCTCGCCAGCCATGACCGCGCGTTGCGCTTGCTCGCGGCTGTTGAATAAGCCTCGGGCGACCAGCAACTGATCAAGACGCACCTTCTTCGGCATCGTCCGTGATGTTATTTGGTCTTCGGCGCGCCCTGCGGTCGCGCCTTACCGCTTCTGCGGCCACAAACTTCGATGATCGATGCCCGGATCGCATCAACGGCCCGCGTCAGTTGATGAATGGTGGTGCACAATGGTGGCATTAACACAATTACCTCCCGAATCGGTCGAGTAAGTAGTCCGCGTCCCCGAGCTTCAAGACATACCTTAACCGCGTCTTCTGACTCTCGCAGCTCGATCCCTGCAATAAATCCGCACTGCCGCACTTCGACCACGCCGGGAAGGTCCGCCAATCCAGCCAGCGCAGACGCCAAGTGTTCGATTTTCGGCTGCAATGCTTCCAGGACTCCTTCTTTTTCGAAGATCTCCAGACTCGCTTTGGTCGCGGCGCAGCCCAGAGCATTTCCCGTGTAGCTATGCCCATAGGCCAGGGCCTTTCCCTCGGCAATCGAGCCATCGAAAGCCGAAAATAGTTTTTCTGTTACTAAGGTAATAGCAAGCGGAAGATATCCACTGGTCAGTCCTTTAGCCAAAATCAAAATATCTGGGGTTACCGCCTCGTGTTCGATTGCAAACATCCGGCCAGTCCTGCCGAAACCGGTCATCACTTCATCGACAATCAGCAGCGTATTGGTGCGATCACACCATTCGCGGACCGCCCGCAGAGTCCCGACTGGCCAAAGCCGCATCCCGCCCGCGCCTTGAATCAGCGGTTCGATCACCACAGCGCCGATCTTTGCCACCTCGGCCGGGGAAAGGTCCTCCAGGGCCTTCACATCTGGAACCTGGATGGCGGGAAAATTCCAGTGGCCAAAGCCAAAATCGAACATTGCGGCGGCGCCCAAGCTGGCCGCGCCTGCCGTATCGCCATGATAACCGCTGTTAAAAGCCACGAACTGATGTTTTCTCAGATTTTGCAGGTGCCAATACTGATCGGCGATTCTTAAGGCGACCTCGATCCCGGTCGAGCCATCGTCGGAGAAGAACGCCCTGCTCAATGAATTTTCCGGGAAAAGATCGACAATTGCGCGTGCGAGTTCGATCGCAGCCGGATTTGTAAATCCAAGGAAGGAAGTGTGCGCCACACGTTCCAGTTGCCGGCGAATCGCGGCGTTTATATGAGGATGATTGTGACCGTGGATGTTCGTCCAGATCGATGAATTACCATCGATGTACTCACGGCCGCGGCTATCGCGGAGCAGCGCACCACGCCCCTCTATCAGGACCAGCGGCTCATCGTCTGGAGCGCACCATTCTCGCGTATTCGTGAACGGATGCCAGACAAACCGCTTGTCTGCGGCAACCAATTCGTCCGTGTTCCACTGGGTCATGGCCGGCGAATCCTGAATTTGATTTTTTCGCGCACGAAACCACGCCGTAGCTTTAGCGAAGGCGGGTCGGCATCGATCAGCGCCTCAGTATTCAAGTTCATTGCCGTGTTGCTCCGCGATTAGTTTCTCAACCGAGCCGACATCTTCCATGGATGCGCGTCGTCGTTGATATTTTCGGGCGACAATCTCTTTCAATCTCAGTAGATC
>CATPAV010000123.1 GCA_955652245.1 uncultured Candidatus Udaeobacter sp.
GAATGGCCTCAATCACCAGCACGCTTCGCTGCAAGGTGCATTGCAAGTCGCTGCCGGCATCGAGATCAAACGTGCCGGCCGGTTTCTCGTGGTCATGGACACCTTGGTCACACTGGCGCCACTGCTCGGTCTGTTGGGCACGATCACGGGTTTGATTCGTTCATTTAGCTTCCTTGGCAATGAAGAGCTGGCGGTGCAAGCCGTCACCGGCGGTATTGCAGAGGCGCTGATTGCCACGGCGTGTGGTCTCGGTATCGCCATCTTCGCGCTGGTGCCGTTTAACTTTTTCACTTCCCGAGTGTCTAACTTAGAGTTCGAACTGCAGACGGCAGCCACAAACCTGGAAGTGATGTTAGGAGCGCAAAGCGTGGCGCGCGAGATGGAGATCGCTGGGGCACCCAAAGCTTCTGGGAAGGGCTCGTCGATCTAAAGGTATCCAATGTACGTAAGCTCGCCAATTCCGCACAAGAAAGCGCGAATCGAGATCATCCCGTTGATCGACGTCATGTTTTTTCTGCTGGCCAGCTTCATGATGGTGAGCTTGAGCCAGGTGCACATGAAGGGAATTAAAGTAAATCTACCCTCTGGCAGCTCGGGTGAAACTCAGTCAAAGCGCGAGTACATCAGCGTGTCGGTCGATAAAGACGGCCATTACTTCTTCGACAAGGACGAAGTCACAGACACTGATCTGCAACAGCGCTTGGTAAAGGTGCATCAATCGTCACCTGAAGCGAAAGTGTTTATGCGCGGTGATCGCGACACGGCTCACCTAAACGTCAGCCATTTGCTTGATATGCTCCGCTCGGCGGGATTCTACAAAATCTCCTTTGAAATTAAGAGCGAGGCGCTCAAGGGAGTTCCAGGGCCCCGGGGGTAATTTTTTGATATGGCCACTACGCCAGTAAAACCGTTACTTTTCCAGCCAGCCCCCCGTTGGCATTTGTGGACGGCTGTGGGTGGTGCAGTGGCAATTCACCTCACCGCGGTTGCACTTGCTCAAAGGCGCGAGGCACCGGTGGCAGAGATTCCTCCTAATGCACCAACGGTCGTCGAAGCGACATTGGCGCCACCTGAGGCCACTCCACCGCCAGAAGATATTCCGCTCCCCGAGCCTCCGCCGCCGCCAGAGATTAAGCCGGAGTTTGTCGAAGAAAGAACACCCCCACCGCGACCGCCACCAACGGCGCAACAGAAATTCACGCCAATCAAAGCCCAAGCGATGTCGATGTCCCGAGCGAAAGCCCTCGCCCTAAGCGCGCCGCGTCCCCAGTATCCGTACGAGGCGCGTTCTCGTAAGATCACCGGGAGTGGGGTTTGCGTCGCCGAGGTTGATTCAGGGAGCGGCAGCGTCACCGGAGCTTCCATGACACAAAGTACTGGCAGCCCGATACTGGATAACGCCGCCCTCAGTGCCTTCCGGCAGTGGCGATTTAGGCCTGGGACCGTTTCCCAAGTCAGAATTCCCATTACATTCACGATGACGGGCGCCTCGTATTAAATTCTACCAATCTGAGCTATGAGACTATCTTCGCCAGTTCCGCATAAACGAGCGCGCATCGAGATCATTCCCTTGATCGACGTCATGTTCTTTCTGCTTGCCAGTTTCATGATGGTGAGCTTGAGCCAAACCCACATGAAAGGTATTCGCGTCAATTTGCCGGCTGCGGTGGGACCTCCGCCAAGCGGGGTAAAGGATTTTGTGTCCATAAAAGTGCTGGAAGGAAACGCTGTGTTCTTCGATAACCAGTACGTAGTGGATGACCAAGTCCTCCCTCGCGTTTATGAACTCCACCGGGCGAATCCGGACATCAAAATCTCGATCAGCGCAGCCCCGATGGCCATGTATGGCGATGTCATTGCGGTCCTCGACAAAGTTCGGTCGGTCGGAATCACAAAAGTTGGGTATCAGATCAGAGCAGCTTCTGGCCCCGCCGCTCAGGCTCCGCCTCCCGGCGCTCCACCACCACCACCGCCGCCGAAGCCTTAATCGCTCGGCTTAAGAGCTGCAAGTTTAGCGGCAAGGGCGCGAATTGCTTTCGTCCGGTGACTGATCCTCTTCTTCACTTCCGCAGGCAACTCAGCAAACGTCTGTTCGAATCCATTCGGAACAAAAATCGGATCGTAACCGAATCCGCGCGACCCGCGAGGGCTATCGGCAATTGTTCCTTCGACCGCGCCGTTGAATGTGTCGAGCAACTTGCCAGCGCGCGCTAGCACGATCACGCAATGAAACCGCGCCTTTCGCTGATGAGTTTTCGCGTCCGCTCGCGTAAGCTCGCTGAGCAGCTTTTCGACGTTCTGTTTATCGGTTGCGTTTTTGCCGGCGTAACGCGCTGAATAAATTCCGGGCGCGCCGCCGAGCGCTTCAGCCTCCAGCCCCGAATCATCTGCAATTATCAAGCCGGGCAATTCTTTTGAAACCGCGATCGCTTTCAGCTTTGCATTTTCTTCGAAGGACTTTCCGCTTTCAACTATTTCAGAAATCTCAGGATACACCGTGAGATCGCGCAGCTCGAACTCCGGCCCGAGAATCTCTTGAATCTCGCGCGCCTTATGCGCATTGCGCGTCGCGAGCAGAAGCCGTTTCATCCAATAAAGTAGGCCAAGCTTCTCAGCTTACTTCGATTTAGGTCGCAGGCGGGACGCTTACGCTACCTTTTTGCGCTTTCTCCAAATCCATTTCTTTTTCCTGTTTTCCTGCTTTCCTGATTCGTAATCCGATGAACAACGCGCGTCGAAAACCGTATCCGTTCGACCAGATCGAGCCGAAATGGCAGGCGATCTGGGACGAGCGGCAGCTTTTTCACGCGCCAAATCCGGGCGAGAAAAACTTCGATCCGGCTAAACCAAAATTCTACATCCTCGACATGTTCCCCTACCCGAGCGGGGCAGGCTTGCACGTTGGACATCCAGAAGGCTACACCGCGACTGATATTGTTGCGCGCTATAAGAGGATGCGCGGATTCAACGTCTTGCATCCGATGGGCTGGGACGCGTTCGGTTTGCCAGCCGAGCAGTACGCGATCAAAAGCGGCCAGCACCCTGCGATTACAACGCGTGAAAACATCGCGAAATTTAAAGCGCAACTGAAGCGCATCGGTTTTTCCTATGATTGGCAACGCGAGATCAACACGACCGACCCGCGTTATTACAAATGGACGCAGTGGGTTTTTCTTCAGATTTACAATTCGTGGTTCAATCCGGAGACGAACAAGGCCGAGCCGATCTTAACTTACCGTGGCAAAAATCCTGATGAAGTACGACTTGCATACGTTGACGAGGTCCCGGTTTGGTGGTGCGAAGAGCTCGGGACCGTGCTGGCGAACGAAGAGGTGATTGATGGAAGAAGTGAGATCGGTGGATTTCAGGCCGTTAGGCGGCCGATGCGTCAGTGGATGTTGAGGATCACCGCCTACGCGGAGCGGTTACTCGATGAACTTGAGGGACTCGATTGGCCGAAAGGAATAAAGCTGCTTCAGCGCAATTGGATCGGTCGAAGTGAAGGAGCCCTTATCGATTTCAATTGTATGTACGTCGACGCACAAGGGACGTTAATGACCTATCACTTGAAGGTCTTCACGACGAGGCCGGATACGGTTTACGGAGCAACATTTATGGTAATTGCTCCCGAACATCCGCTCGTCGACGTAGTTGTCACCGAAGAACAATGGCCAGCAGTTCGCGAATATCGGGAACGAACTGCACGAAAAAGCGAATTGGAACGGACTGATCTCTCAAGGGAAAAGACCGGCGTCTTTACCGGCACGTACGCGATCAATCCGGCGAACAACGAGAAGATTCCGATCTGGATCGCGGATTACGTTCTGCTCGGTTACGGCACCGGCGCGATCATGGGTGTGCCCGCCCATGACGAGCGCGATCTCGAGTTCGCGCGCAAATTTGATCTCCCAATTGTCGAAGTCGTACAACCGCCAGGCGACGAACATCCAATCGGATTTGTGGGCGAGGGAATTGCAATTAATTCGCCAGTCATTGACGGGCTGCCATCCCGCGAAGCAATTCGTAAAATCACCGCGTGGCTGGAAAAGCGCGGAGCCGGCAAAGGCGCAATCAATTACAAGCTGCGCGACTGGCTTTTCTCGCGTCAGCGTTATTGGGGCGAGCCGTTCCCGATTGTTTGGGAAGGCGGAAAACATCGGGTGCTCGATGAAAACGAACTGCCAGTCGTGCCGCCGCCGCTGGATGATTACAAGCCGAGCGGCACCGGCGAACCGCCGCTCGCGAAAGCGAAAGATTGGGTTCGTTATTCCGAGAAGGCGCTGCGCGAGACGAACACGATGCCGCAGTGGGCCGGCTCATGTTGGTACTATTTGAGGTTTTGCGACCCGCAGAACGATGAGCGCTTTGTTGGCGAAGAAGCGGAGCGCTACTGGATGGGAGGCGACAAACCTGGCGGCGTCGATCTTTACGTCGGCGGAACCGAACACGCGGTGTTGCATCTGCTTTACGCGCGTTTCTGGCACAAGGTGCTGTTTGACCTTGGTTATCTATCGAAACCAGAGCCGTTCCAGCGGTTGGTGAATCAGGGAATTATTCTCGGCGAAGACGGCCAGAAGATGTCGAAATCGCGCGGCAACATCGTTAACCCCGACGATGTGATTGATCAGTACGGCGCTGACGCGTTCCGCTCCTACGAAATGTTTATGGGGCCGCTCGAGCAAATGAAACCGTGGAGTATGCGCGGCGTCGAAGGCGTGGCACGTTTTCTTGCCCGCGTCTGGCGTTTGTTGATGACGGAGAACCAGGCGGGCGAGTGGGAATTATCGGCCAAACTCAAAGATGTCGATCCAGATAGGGCGCAGCAGAAAATCACCCACGCCACGATCAAGAAAGTGACCGAAGACATCGACTCTCTCTCCTTTAACACCGCGATCTCGCAGATGATGATTTTCGTGAACGCTTTCACAAACGCGGAAGTCATCCCGCTCCGCGCGATGCGAACATTCCTTGTCCTGCTCAACCCATTCGCGCCACATCTTAGCTCCGAACTGTGGGAGAAACTCGGCGCGAAATTCCGCGACCAACAGGAAGATATCACCGAACAATCCTGGCCAGATTATGACGAGCAATTGCTCGTTGAAGACGAAATTGAAATCGTCGTGCAAGTGAACGGAAAAGTGCGCGACCGAATGAAGATGTCGATCTTAGCGACTGAAGACGAAATGAAGGCGGCCGCGCTCGCAAATCCAAAAATAAGAAAACTCGTTGCCGAGAAAACCATTCGCAAAGTCGTGGCGATTCCCAAAAAACTTGTCAGCATCGCGGCGAGTTAAGTACACAATCGTGGCATGTGGAAAGAATTCAAAGAATTTGCCGTCAAAGGAAACGCGATTGATCTGGCTGTCGGAGTGATCATCGGCGCCGCGTTCGGTTCGATCGTCACTTCGCTGGTCAAAGACATTATCATGCCGCCGATCGGTCTGCTGGCGGGCGGGCTCGATTTCTCGAACAAGTTCGTCGTGCTCAAGTCCGCGAAAGATGGCGCGGCCGCGTTCAACACGCCGGCGGACGCGCTCAAAGCAGGCGCGATCACGTGGAACTACGGGAACTTCATTACGTTGATGATCAATTTTCTCATCGTCGCGTTTTGCATTTTTCTTGTCATTCGCGGAATCAACAATATGAAGCGGCCGACTCACGCGCCGCCGGTCACAAAAGATTGTCCGGCCTGCCAAATGTCGATCCCGAGCAAGGCGACGCGTTGTCCGCATTGCACAACGGAGCTTTCCGGCAGCGCGGCCTCTGCCACGTAAAATTCCGGACTATTACTAACGCCGGCTTGGGCTGTTGGTCACGGACTACCCGAACCAGGCCGTTCAACGGCTGCCGTCTGGCTGTCGTCAGTGCGCACCGCAAAATTATTGCTTGCTTCCGGCCGCTTCAATTGCTATTGAGGGCGCGATATTGCAAATGTCGAAGTGCCTTAACCTTACAGTTGCAGGGATTGTCGTGTGCCTGGTCGTTGGCTGTGCAACGCAGTCGAAGCCGACCCTCGTCAGCGGGCAGCGCATGCCAAAGGTGCGCACCACCGCCTATACGCATACCGAAAAAGGTGGGCCCCAGAACGCGCTCGGCGCCCATCTTTCAGGGTGCCACGTGATGAGTGCCGCGTCCGATTGGTCGCGCTTTCCGCTCGGCACCCGGTTTCGAATCGCCGATACAAACGAAGAATACATAATTGACGACTACGGCACTGCGCTCGTGGGAACCGAAACGATCGATCTCTACAAGTCGACCCGTCTCGACATGAAACGCTGGGGTGTGCGCCACGTCGATATCGATATCTTGCAATGGGGATCGGAAGAACAAAGCTTGAAAGTGCTCGCGCCGCGCGCCAAACATAGTTGTGTCCAGCAGATGGTCGCGAGTTTGCAGCAGAAGAAAACGCAGCAGAAAAAAGAGCTGATCGCCAGTTTGGACCCTAAAAAAAGTCAGCAAAAGAAAAAGACGTAGCCGCTTACGCTTTCTTTTGACACGGGGCTCAGGCACGCCGGAATTTCGCCGGATGAAAATTCTCGTCGTTGGCGGCGCCGGCTATATCGGGAGCATCTGCACCGAATTGCTTCTCGATGAAGGGCATGAAACCGTGGTCTTCGATAACCTCCTAGAGGGCCATCGTCGTGCGGTGGATGCGCGGGCGAGATTCATCGAGGGCGACCTGGCTGACCGGGAAAAGATCCAGGCGGCGCTTTCTAGCACCCGTCCGGACGCCGTAATGCATTTCGCCGCAAGTGCGCTCGTTGGCGAGTCAATGCGCGATCCGTCCAAATATTTTCGCAACAACATTTCTAACGGCTTGAACTTGCTCGATGCCATGGTGGCAACGCGCGTTGGCCGGCTCGTGTTTTCTTCGACCTGCGCGATTTTCGGACCGCCGGAGCGCGTCCCAATCGATGAAACTGCGCCGGAGCGCCCAATCAATCCGTATGGCGAATCCAAGCTCGCCTACGAAAAGATTTTGCGCTGGTACGGCGAGATTCATGGTTTGAGGTTCGTTTCCCTCCGTTATTTCAATGCGGCCGGCGCATCGGGGACTTTCGGCGAGGATCACCGGATCGAGACGCACTTGATCCCAAACGTGCTTAAGGTCGCGCTCGGTCAAAAACCGCACGTGGAAATCTACGGCGCCGATTATGAGACACCGGACGGCACCTGTATTCGCGACTACATCCACATTGCCGATCTCGTTCGAGCGCACCTCCTGGCCTTGGGCGCTGGCAAGAGCGAATTTTATAACCTTGGCACGGGTGACGGCTCCAGTGTTCGTCAAGTCATCGCCGCTTGCCGGAAAATCACCGGACGAAAGATCGACATCGTCGAAAAGCGCCGCCGGCCCGGCGACCCCCCGCGACTGATCGCTTCGTCGGAAAAAATCAAACGTGATCTTGGGTGGCGACCGCAGTTCGAGTCACTTGACGCGATTATCGAGAGTGCTTGGAAATGGCAACAGAAATTTCCACATGGCTACGGCGATTAGCTGTAGTCGAGGTCGCTGACTTCGGCAGCGCGGGAAGGAGAGAGCGGGGCCACCCACCCAGCTACAATAAAAAGCACCCGCGAAATCGCATTCCGCGGGTGCTTCGAATTTTCGACTACTTATCGAAACAACCCATTAGGGTTTTGTTGTCGTTGTTGTGGTCTCTTTTTTCTCGTAGACCGTTGCCGGTTGACTCAGGACCACCTTGCGCACAACTACTCGGTCACCGACATTCGTGTAATAGACCGTCGCCGGCATGTCTGGCCGAATCGCCGACCAACTCACGGTATGCCCTTCTGGATCCAGAATGGTCGTGTCTTTCGTGTAGTAATACCGAACGGGGGCCGCAGCCGTCGACGTGCGAAACATGATATAATCCGAATCCGGCGTGTAAGCCGCAATCGTCCCTGTGCTTGTGGTCGTGGCGGTTGTTGTCGTGCCAGTCACGGGGTTCGTCGTCGTCGTTGTGGTCTCTTGCGCGAGAGCTATGCCAAGCGCTGCCGCGCACGCCACTCCCGCTGCCAATATTTTCACTAATCTCGTTTGTTTCATATTTGTCCCTCTGCTTTGGTTAAACGGATGCTTTCCGTTGTGCATATTTCCGACTGTTTGAAGCCGGAGTTTATTCAATCCCCTGATGCCTTCGTAACTTCGAGCCTGTACGGTTGTATCAAAAGTAAGGATCGACAGCCCTCCGAAGGCGCCGCCTGACTCTTTATGCAAGCGTTGCCTGGATTTCGTGATTTTCTTCCCGACGATTGCGCGGCGCGCAATTACATTTTCGCACGCTGGCGCGAAGTGGCTCGGCGCTATGGCTTCGTCGAATGGGATGGCCCCATCCTCGAGCCCACTGAATTGTATACAAAAAAGAGCGGCGCCGAAATCGTTGGCCAACTTTTTAACTTTACCGACAAAGGCGAGCGCGAAGTGGCGCTGCGACCTGAGCTCACGC
>CATPAV010000124.1 GCA_955652245.1 uncultured Candidatus Udaeobacter sp.
AAGATCGATATCTACCCCGATTTTTTCTTGCAGGACGTCCGCGGCTTCGTCGGCCGTGCCGTAATACTTGATAAGCGCCTCGCGAATTTTCTGCGGACTGGTGCAGACCAGTTCGAGCTCGCGCTGAAGCAGAAAACTCAGGCTGTCGATGGTATCGATATCGAGCGGATCGCCCACCGCAACAATGAGTCCCGTTTCACCGAGAGCAACGGGAATCACCTTGAACCGCCGCGCTTCTTCCGCGCGGATTTGTTTGATAATTTGCGGCGGAATGACCATGGATGAAATGTCGATCCAATCCATGTGCGCTTGCGCGGCGAGCGTGCGCGAAACGTCCGCATCGGAAACGATCCCGTCTTTGATTAAACGATCGACGACGTTGTCTGCCCCATTTAAATGCGCGCGCGCGCTTTCAACCTGGGAGAGTGTCACAAGTCCTACCTCTTGCAGGGTTCGAAGGACGTAATCTTCGTTCTGTTGCACGATTGAAAAATGCGCGAGTGAGTGAAGAATCGCAAATCCGATCGGCCTATAAGTTGCGATTCTCCTTTACCATGGCGAGCGCAAGACAAGGCGCGGCCACGCGGAAAAAAAGAACGTGACGGTAAGAGACAAGCCTGGTTACTCCACCGTCACGCTCTTGGCAAGATTGCGAGGTTTGTCGACGTCCCGCCCAAGCTCGACCGCGAGATGATAGGCGAGCAGTTGAAGCGGAATCACGGTGAGTATCGGCATCACGCAATCGGGCGCTGCCGGCAGGGAGATAATTTCGTTGGCAATGTTTTTAAGTTGGTTCACGCCGTTGCCGCTCGTCAGCGCAATGATCGGACCCTTACGAGCTTTGACTTGCTCAATGTTATTGAGGTTTTTCGAGAAGACGGCATCGTCGGGTGCAATGAAAATCGAGGGCAAATCGGGACGCACGAGTGCGATGATCCCGTGTTTGAGTTCGGCGCTCGGGTGTCCTTCGGCGAATAGGTACGTGATCTCCTTCATTTTGAGCGCGCCTTCGAGCGCGATGGGAAAATTGAATTGACGGCCAAAGAAGAGCAGCCCATTCACATCGGCATATTTCTTTGCGATCGCTTTGATCTGATCGCTTAACTTCAGGACGATCTCGATCTGCTCGGGCAATGCTTCGAGCGCTTCGATGACCCGGCTTCCCTCAGCGGTGGAAAGGTTTCGCATCCGGCCGAAGAGCAGCCCGATAAGCGTAAGGATGACAACTTGCGATGAAAAGGACTTCGTAGCCGCGACGCCGATCTCCGGACCGGCGTGCATGTAAACGCCACCGTCACTCTCGCGCGCAATTGTGCTCGCGACGTTATTGCAAATGCCCAGCGTGCGAAAGCCCTTGCGTCGGCTTTCACGGAGCGCACCAAGCGTGTCGGCCGTCTCGCCGCTTTGGCTGATTGCGAAAACTAATGTCTCCGGCGTCATCGGTGTATTACGATGGCGAAATTCGTGGGCGAATTCGACTTCAGTGGGAATATTCGCGAGTCGCTCGATCAAATATTCCCCTACCCTGCCAGCGTGGAGAGCGGTGCCACAACCCATCAGAACAATACGCCCGACGTCGCGCAACTGCGCTGGCGTCATATTCAAGCCGCCCAGCTTCGCCGTGCATTCTTCCAGACTGAGGCGACCCCGCATCGCATCGCGCACCGAATCCGGTTGCTCAAAGATTTCTTTGAGCATGTAGTGAGGGTAAACACCTTTTTTAATGTCTTCGGCCGTAAATTCGACTTTGCTGACCTGATGATCGCCGCTTTCTCCGGCCAGCGAGCTGATCTCAAATTTGTCTCGCTCCACCGCGACGATATCAAAGTCATTTAAGTAAACAGCATCGCGGGTGTAAGCGACGATCGCACTCACATCACTGGCCAGGAAGTTTTCGTCTTTACCCACACCCAGGACAAGCGGACTTCCACGGCGGGCGCCGATCATGAAATCGGGAACGTCTGCATGGACCAGTGCGATGCCGTAGGTGCCGATCACCTGCTGAAGCGCAGCGCGAACGGCCGCGAAAAGTCGCGCTTTTTTTTGGTGGACGTCAACCGTGCTGGCGCACGACTCGTCGTAGAGCTTCCCAATCAGATGCGCGAGCACTTCGGTGTCAGTTTCTGAGCGGAAATTCGTATCGCCGCCGCGGACGAGATCGTCTCTAAGCGCCTGGTAATTCTCGATCACCCCATTGTGCACGAGCGCGAGTTTTCCACTGGCGTCGAAGTGCGGGTGTGCGTTTTCGTCGGTCACTTTGCCATGCGTGGCCCAGCGCGTGTGACTGACCCCGAAGGAACCCGAAAGCGGCCGCTTCGCGACCAGTGTGGCGAGTGCCGCGATCCGCCCGGAACATTTCCGGGTCGCCAGATGCCCTCGATCCACGATCGCTACGCCCGCGGAATCGTAGCCCCGATATTCAAGGCGCCGCAGCCCATCGAGCAAAATGGGCGCTGCTTCCGCGCGACCAACATAGCCAACGATTCCGCACATGTTCGCACTCTAGTGGCGGCTGTCCTTGGTCGCAAGATTGGCTGGGCGCAGGGGGAAGCGCGTCTAAATGAGTGACGCAAAAAAGTTGCTGGAAAGCGCCGACGCTGGGTTATTGATATTGTAGAAATGCAAACCCGGCCGCAGGGCGATTCCATTTTGAAGAATCCATCAGCCGCGATCCCCGCGCTACCACCCGGCACAACTCAGCAAACGCTTGCCATTATCATGGGCGGCGGTGCCGGCACGCGTTTGTTTCCGCTCACGAAAGATCGGGCCAAGCCCGCAGTGCCACTCGGTGGGAAATATCGCATCGTCGATATTCCCATCAGCAACTGCCTGAACTCAGGGCTTCGCTCGATCTATGTGCTCACGCAATTCAATAGCATGTCGTTACATCGACATATTCAGGCAAGCTATAAATTCGACAATTTCTCGCGCAGCTTCGTGGATATTCTTGCCGCTCAGCAAACGCCGGCCGGCTCGCAATGGTATCAGGGAACGGCCGACGCCGTGCGGCAAAACATGCGCTACTTCCTCGAGCGCCCGTTCGATTATTATATCATCCTGAGCGGCGATCAGCTTTACCGGATGGATTTTCGCGCTCTGTTGCATCAGCACATTCGTTCCGGCGCTGACATCACGCTAGCCACCAAACCGGTCCATCGACAACAGGTTTCCGAGTTTGGCATCATGCAAAGCGGAGTCGATCGTCGGATTAGGCACTTTGTCGAGAAACCGACTGAGGAGGCTGTACTTCACGAGATGCGAATCAGCCGGCAGTTGCTGGGCGCGATCGGGACGGACGAAGAAGAGGAGTTGTACCAGGCTTCAATGGGAATTTACGTCTTCAATCGGCAGGTGCTCATCGAATGTCTGGAAAACGATTTGGTCGATTTCGGAAAAGACGTCATTCCACACTCGATCAAAGATCGACATGTAAGCGCGTTTATTTATCAGGGATATTGGGAGGACATCGGAACGATCCGCGCTTTTTATGAGGCAAATCTGGATCTGACCGATCTGGTGCCGGAATATAGTTTCTTCGATACCGAGGCGCCAATTTACACGCATCCGCGCTTTTTGCCTGGCAGCAAAGTCAATGGAGCCACGCTGCGCCAGGCGATCATATCAGACGGATGCATTATTTCGGATGCTCACCTGGAACGTTGCGTGGTTGGAATACGCAGCATTATTCAAAGCGGCGCGACCATTCGTAACAGCATCGTGATGGGGGCCGATTATTTCGAGCAAGATCGAAGCGCTGATCCGGGGCAACCGCCGATCGGCATCGGGCGCAACTGCGTGATCGACCGTACGATCATCGATAAGAACGCACGTATTGCCGATGGAGCCGTAATCACGCCGGAAGGGAAACCGGCGAGCTACGACGCAGACAATTACTTCATCCGCGACGGCCTGGTGGTGATACCAAAAAACGCAGTGATTCCAACTGGTTTTTGGATCTAACCGGCTTGTCGCCACAGGGCTATCGGTGATCGCTCGACCCCGTAGGTCCCAGAGCAGAGACCTCACTCCCTATTTCCCATTTTTCCTGCCGGTTCCAAGGAATAGCGGACTCTTGGCGTTCGTCTGGATCACCGACCAGACGAGGAGGGTCTTTCTGCGTTGCGCATGAGGCGAGGGTCATCGCCGACGCACACAACACAACAGAGGTAACATTTTTCCGAAGTTTAAGAACTAGTGCCAGCATAAATTACTGTGTCTCCAGGTTGCACTTGGACGCCGCGCGCCAAACTGCTGGTGATGATATCGCCGATAGCGGTCGCGGGTTCAACTGAAGAGATGCGAATTTTTCCGATCAGGGTGCCCTCCCGCAAAATAAGCATTTCCGAGTTGGATTCGACACCCTGGCGAGCCCCGAGATTTAGGACCACAAAATTGTACGCCTGATTGACGGCAAGGACCGTGCCGCGCACGCCTGTTCTCCGGGCGCCAGTTTCTCGGCGCTTTTTCTCTTCCGGGAGTTGAGTCGGGCGCTCCTGGGTAGTCTGAAGTTTTTCGGATAAGAAGGCTTTCTCTTTTTCCGCACTGTCAAGTTGATGGCGTGCATCCTCGAGTTGCGCCTGTAATTCTGGTGATGAGCCAGCGGCGACGGGACTTGCCGCAGGTTTGGCCGTTTTCTCGGCTTCTTCGATTCGCTTTTGCAAGGAACCGATCTCGTTCTGATTGGCCTCCAATTTGGCTTGCAACTCAGTCTTATCTTTCTGCAACTGCGTGAGTTCTGCTTCAGCTTTTGCGGCCTTACTTTCTGCTTCCGCGATTTTCGCTTCTCCTCCCGCAACAATCGTTTCACGGGTCTCGGGATTCCGTTCCTGAGCCGCGCCCCGACGCTCAGCCGAACCGCGCGCCGCATCTGCATTCGCCACATTTCTGCGCAGCGTTTTCACTTTGTGACTGTTGAGAAGGCCGAAAATCCCCGCCAGTATCAACAACAGGACGGAGAGTCCCATCACGGTTTTCGGTGTGACCGTAGAGATCGCGAATTTCGGACGGATCATAGAGTGTGCTGTTGTAACAACGAACGTTGCCCAAATGCAAATTCCGATTTCGATTTCCTGGAGCGACTGGCATCCATTGGAATTCAAATTCGGATTGCATGCCTCGATGTTTCAACCTATAGACGCGCCATGGGGCAGCAACATCGGGCGCGAGCCAAACGTAAGCGGCGAAGAGCCTATTTGCAGCGCAAGAAAGCATCGCTTCGCGCAACGCGTCGAGAACGGGCCAAGCCAAGGGCGATGAAGCAGCCTCTAACGGTGGAATAACCGACACTCGCTCTTACGAAATTCAGTCTGAGGCCTGATGGGGAACTTTCACAATGCTGCAGCGCACACGTTATTTAATTGTCGATGGACACAGCGTCATTTTCGCCTGGCCTGAGTTGCGCAAGGTCCACGAAAGACGTTCCTCGCTTGCGCGTGAGGCCCTCACCAGGCAGCTGCGCGATTATCAAGACTGGACCGGCGTACGAGTAGTCATCGTTTTCGACGGCAAGGGCACACAAGTCAGCGCGACATCAGGCTCTGGCGACGTGCAGATCTTTTATTCGCGCAGCGGGCAAACAGCCGACGCAATCATCGAGAGGCTCGCAAGCAAATATGCAGGCAAGGTCGATTTGACGGTGGCCACCTCCGATTCCATGGAACGGCAGACAGTGCAGGCTTCCGGAGCGATGTGCATTTCTCCCGAGGCACTGCGCGAAGCCGTGGAAGAGGCGCGTTTGACGACTCCCCGCAAGCTAGCCTTATAGCCCGAGCTTTTTCTCGATCTCTTTTACCCGCGCGAAAAGTTTCCCGAGACGGCGGAGCCAAGCGATCTGTTGTTTGGCTTCGGCAATCGGAACAGCCGGATACCCAAACCAGACACCTCCCGGAATGCTCTTGGAGACGCCGCTTTGCGCCGCGATCACAGTTCCGTCAGCAATTTCGACATGACCCACAATGCCGACCTGCCCCGCCATGGTGACGCGTTCGCCCACACGCGTACTCCCTGAGATACCCGTTTGGGCAACGATGATGGAATTTTTTCCGACCACGACGTTATGCGCGATTTGCACGAGATTGTCGATCTTGACACCTTGCTGAATCCACGTCCGGCCAAAACGAGCACGATCAATCGTTGTGTTCGCGCCGATCTCGACATCGTCGTCGATCTGAACAATTCCAAGCTGCTGGATTTTTTCCTGGCGGCCATCGACCACCTCAAATCCAAATCCGTCCGCGGCAATGACCGCGCCGCTATGGATGATCACACCCGAGCCAATGCGGGTGCGCTCGCGGATCGTTACCCTCGGATAAATAAGGCAAGCCGGTCCAATTATCGTTTCATGACCAATGTAACTCCCTGTCCCGATCACAGTGCCGTCACCGATCCGCGCACCGGCTTCGATAACCGCGTGCGGCTGGATCGAGACGCGTTCTCCGAGTTGGGCGCTTGGATCGACAATCGCGCTTGGATGGACACCAGGCGCAAACGTGATCGGGTTTGGAGCGAGTTTGAGCAGGACTTGCTCGAAGTCTTTTGTCGGATTTGAGACGCGAATTTGCGCGGCTGGAATGGCCTCGGAAAAGTCAGGAGGAACAAAAACGGCGGAGGCGCGCGTTTTACGCATGGCCCCCATATATTTTCGATTCGCAAAAAAGCTGATTTCCCCGGCGGTTGCTTCCGCGAGCGACGCAGCGCCAGTGATTTTCAGCGCCGGATCTCCGACCAATTCACCGTCGAACATCGTGGCCAATTCTTGAAGAGTGAAAGTCACCGATTTCAATTGCGAGCACAGTAGCACAAGCGTCTCGCTTGTGATCTTCAATTCGCTCGCCGCGGCGAGCGCTACTTTTTAACGCTCGCGCGGACCGTATCGAGCTGTCCGGCCGAACCGAGCTTTTCGTTTCTGTGCGCTATGGAAATCGGCGTACTCCTTAACAAAGACCTTCCCTGTTCAACACGGTCCAACATTCCCAGTTCGGCTCCCACGCGAATGCCTTTTGCGCGCGCGCGGTCGACCACTCGTTTTGTAATCGCAAACGTTCTTCTCGAAAGACTCATGGCTCACATCAATCAGACCGAGCTATAAAAGCCCGAGTCGATGCTGTCGTAACAGGTTTCTTCATCTCCGTGATCGAGATGCACCGCGAAGATCGCCTCCGGGTACATTTATTCGGATTTACGGATCATGGCTTTGAGCATCCGTTTGTCGGCGTATTTTTCGAGCACCCTTGGAGAGTTGGATGATAAACGGGGCCCGGCTTTGGACGTTTTCCGCCAAAAAGACCGAGCAGTTGTTCCATGGTGTTGATGTTGTAGGCGCCGACGGCGAACTTGCCGTAAGCGACCTTGTAAAGCTGAGCAGTAGTGACAATCATATGTTTAAGAAGAAGATATCGATCTTACCCGCGGGTGGCGGACGAGCACAAAATCTAATTCCAAAATCCTAAATCGGAGATTCGAAAAATTTAGTTTCGGTTTAGCTCACACGGCAACATCATCTGGCGAGCTCCCTCATGAGAATCGTTGCGCTTGCGAATCAGAAAGGTGGCGTCGGTAAAACGACCACAGCTGTCAATGTCGGCGCCGCACTGGCGGAACTTGGCCATCGCATTTTACTCATCGATCTTGACCCACAAGCGAACGCGACGAGTTCGTTTGGGTTGCAAGGAGCGGATGAAACCAGTCTTTATGATCCGTTACTTGGCGGCGCGTCCATTACGGAAAAAATCCTGCCCACGCGGCGCGACGGTCTCTTCATCGTACCCGCCAATATCGATTTGGCTGGTGCCGAAGTAGAGATTGCCCGAATGCCGAATCATCTCACAAGGCTGGCGGAAACGCTTAAGCCACTGCAGGACGACAGCACGTTCGATTTTGTTCTGCTTGATTGTCCGCCGTCGCTCGGAATTCTCATGAGCAATGCACTCGCCGCCGCCGATGAACTTTTGACGCCGATCCAGTGTGAGTATTTCGCGCTCGAGGGTCTGGTGAAAATTGTTCGATTAGTCGAGCAGGTGCGCGATTCCGGGGCGAACCGCCGGCTCGAGATTAGCGGTATTGTTATGACAATGTTCGACCGTCGAACTAACCTCAGCGCCCAAGTCGTGGCGGAGGTGCGCGAGCATTTTGCCGAACGCGTTTACGAAACGGTCATCCCGCGCAGCGTGCGCTTGAGCGAGGCGCCAAGCTTCGGCAAATCGATCCTGGAATATGACCCCAATGGAGCTGCCGCAACTGCCTATCGCGCGCTCGCGCGCGAGTTCATCCAACGGCACGCTTCGTCTGCCACTGCTCGCGGGTGATTGCAAAAACAAACGTGGGGAAACCACGAAAGACTGTTTCGTTTTCGACCTTCATTCCGTTTTTCTCGGCGACACGGCGCGACGGTAAATTGTCGGGATGGATGAGTGAAATCACGCGCGGCAATTTAAGATCGCGAAACGCGTGATCGCGCACCGCTTGCGCTGCTTCGGTCGCCAGTCCTCGGCCCCAGTAGTCGGGATGAAGCCGATAAGCAATTTCGATTTCGTCCGTTCCATCTACCTGTTGATGAAGGAAACCGCAATAGCCGATGAGACGACTATCGACGCGATGAATGGCGGCAAATTGAGAGGGAAGTCCGCCATGCTGCCAGTCAATGACTTTGTCCAGAAAGGCAGTGGTTTGCTCCCGTGGAAAAACACCCAGCGAAAAGCGCATGAAATCCGCATTCGCCATCAGCTCTGACAGAAGATCGACATCTTCCTTGCCAAATGGTCGAAGAATCAGACGGGCTGTTTCAAGAACCGGCATCCAGTTAATGAAGACGAGGAATGAGCGAGTTTCGATTTATAATCGAATATGCCCACTAAGACCGGGGAGAGCTGGCGGCCTGCGCCGGTGCCCGAGACGTCGAGTTTAACTGAAGTTCGCGAAGCTTCGCGCGAATGCACGGCGTGCCATCTTTACAAATGCGCGACACAAACTGTCTTTGGCGAAGGACCCAAATGCGCGCCGATTATGTTGGTCGGCGAACAACCGGGAGATTATGAAGACGTCGCTGGCAAGCCGTTTGTCGGACCAGCGGGAAAAATCATGGACCGCGCCCTGGAGGAAGCGGGAATCAATCGCAGCCACGTTTACGTGACGAACGCGGTCAAGCATTTTAAATGGGAGCCACGCGGCAAGCGCCGAATTCACAAGAAACCAAACTCGCGCGAGATCGCAGCCTGCCGCCCATGGCTCGAGGCAGAGTTGCGTCTGGTGAAACCGAAGTTGTTGGTCTGCCTCGGCGCCACCGCCGCACAAGCGATCTTCGGTTCGTCGTTCCGCGTCACGCGGGAGCGCGGCAAAGTTCTATCGTCGAAGCTCGCGTCAAAAGTCGTGGCGACAGTTCATCCCTCCTCTTTGCTTCGGCAGCCGGACGAAGAATCGCGCGAACGTGAATACGATCGCTTCGTTGTCGATCTTCGCGCTGCCGTAAAGGCAGCCAGCGAGGCTTGAAAACCTGTGGCGGCGAACTGTCGCCGCAGGTCTTCACTTTTGGTCTTGTTCCTAAGGTACGGCTTTGGTGCTGTCGGAG
>CATPAV010000125.1 GCA_955652245.1 uncultured Candidatus Udaeobacter sp.
CCAATAGATGAAGCCCAGCAAAGCCATGAGAAAAAGCGATTCCGAATAGCCCGCGATCAGAAAGAAGGCGGCCGGATGGGCAACAATCGACAACGCGCCGAAGAATTGCAGCGCAGGGGGAAGATTCCAGCGACCGCAAAAGAGAAAGAAATAGCTCCAGAAGCCCCAGGCTGCGATCTGGGCGGTGATCAGAAGCGCGTTGTCTGTATCGATGTGGAGTCCGTAACGAAGCACAGCAGCTACCGCGGGATAGGCGGGAAAGAAAGCAACGTTGGAAACTTCCATCACCTTATGATTAATGGGAGGCACGATAGTTCGGTAGCCGTGGTCAACGATGTTCATGAACCAATAGCTATCGTGTTGGACAAGGGTAGAATAGCGGTACGAAAGCGGCCCTTCCGGCGCAAGCAGGCCGACCGCCATGGCGATCTGCATCAAAGTCACGAGCAAAGCCGCAAGCAACGGCTTAAACGCGGACGACGAGCGAGTCATGACGTCACCAGTGGGAAGGGCCGAGGAGATAGGAAAGCTCTGGAGATTGCAAGAACTTGTCGATCTTTCGGCAATGGCAATCTCAAATCGCATTTCTTCCGGCTCGTGCACGCTGGTTTCGGTGGCAGGGTTTGACGATCCCGCGCTCCGTTTATTCGCGAAACCTGTAGCCGCTTCGCTGCTTGAAGCGAAGGTGGATCGGGCAATCTCTTGTTCGATGTCAAATTGCCGGCGAAGCCGCGTTTATTTTACCATCGACCGCGGAGCGGCCGATCCACCATTCACCGTCTCCCACAGGGCGACTGCTACATTTACGCGGCCACTTGGTCGCGCGCGCCAACAAGTTCTTTATAAAGTGTTTCGTAGCGCTGCGCGGATCTATCCCACGAAAACTTGCGGGCCATTGCCCTTTTCATCAGCCTGCTCCATACCTTGCGGTCGCGAAAAGTTTGCCGGGCGCGTTTGATTGCGTCCCAGAAAGCTTCGGTTGAATGCTCGTAACAAAGGAAACCATAACCGCTATCGGCCGTTGGATCGTAATCTTCGATAATCTCCTGAATGCCGCCGGTTGCCCGCGCAACGGGGAGCGCGCCATATTTCAAGCTATACATCGCGCTCAAACCGGCCGGTTCGAAACGCGACGGAATGAGAGTGATATCCATTCCGGCTTCAATCAGATGGGCTAACTTCTCGTCGTAGTTCTTCATGTACGCGAACTTGGTCGGGAACTTTCGGGCAGCGACGGCCAGAGCAGTCTCATAGGCCGGATCGGCTTCGCCGAGAATGATCAGGCGGACATCATCCCAAAGAAGCCGGTCGAGAAGCGGCACCAAAATCTCGAACCCTTTTTCTTCAACTACGCGGGTGACCATCCCGAAGACTGGTCCGCGTGGCGCAGGCGCGAGCTTCATGTTTGCCAGCAAAGCGTCACGACAAATCTGTTTACCCCCAAGCTTGCTCGGGCCGTACCGCGCTGGAAGAAGACGATCGGATGCCGGATCCCAGCGTGTGTAATCTGCCCCGTGTAAAATCGCCCTAAGGCGATGCGCATTTTCGCGCAGCACTCCATCAAGGCCGCAGCCGCCGGTCGGTGTTAATATTTCCAACCTGTAATGTTCGCTAACTGTTGTGATTCTGTCGGCGTAAAGAATTCCGCCTTTGAGGAAATTCAGGCGGCCAAAGAACTCGACGCCAAGCAGCGTGAAAAAGCGCTCGGGCAAATTGGTTAGTCCGAAATCCAGACCCCAGAAACTGCCTTGCTCAGCCAGATGGCGGATTGTCAAAACGGTTGCGAATGGGAGACCATGTGCGCGCACGAAGACTGGGATGAGCGCGGCCGCCCAATCGTGAAGATGGAGAATTTGTAGCGGCGGCGTCAATCGCCGTGCGAGTTCCAGCGTTGCTTTGCAAAAAAAGATGAAACGCGCTGCGTTGTCGTCATAGGCCTCGCCGTGCTCTCCGTAAATTCCCGGTCGATCAAAAAACTCGTCGCAGCGGATTAGAAATAACTGCACGCCGCTTGTGCTTCGGCCCTCGAGATACTTGGCAGGGTACGTTTTCTTGCCCACCTGTACATCGACGGTCACGCCCGTGTTTTTTGCTTTGAATGCAGCGTTCTCTCGAATTTCACGATAGAATGGCAGCGCCACGCTGATCTCGTGGCCGCGCGAACGCAGTGCACGCGGCAACGCATCCATTACGTCAATCAGTGCGCCGGCCCGCTGCAACGGCGGCCCTTCCGGGCTGACCATGAGGATTCTCATTGTGTTCGACCGCCCTCGCCCAAGCCATATTCGTGTTTCACCCATTCCAGCGCTTCCTCGCTCGTGCGCAACGTTCCTTCGAGCTGCCCTGTCTCAACTGCGTCTAGAATCTCTCTAAACTTTGGGCCGGGTTTCAACCCAAGCGCAATCAAATCGTCCCCGCGCACCAGTGGGGGCGGAATGATCGGCTCGTTCGCGAATTCTTCGCGCTTGCGGAGGAGGAACTCGTAATTGTCGAGCATGCGATGACTTCCCTCGCAATCAACTCGATGCAGTTCAAGCTCATCCTCAAAAGTCGGTCGCGCCATGAAGCGTTTTAATTTCGCGATCCGCATTTTCGGCACGTCCTTGAAGACCATGTGTTGCCGTACCATCTCGACTGTCGCGTCGATCTCAGCACCGGAGCACCGCAAACGCCGCATGATTTCCTCGGTCATTTCCGCTCCAATGCGATCGTGCTCATTAAAACGAATCCGGCCCGTGTTATCGACGGTTGCCATGCGCGGTTTCGCGACATCGTGAAGCAAAACGGCAAAAACGAGCGGCACCGAAACTTTTTCGGGGAGAAACTGCAACATCAGTCGCGTGTGTTCGAACACGTCCCCCTCCGGATGAAACTGCTCCGGTTGCGCGCAGCCTTTCATCGCATCGATTTCGGGCAAAATGGCACGCATCAACCCGCTCGAATCGAGCAAGTCCCAGCCGCGCGTTCTGTTCGGTGAAAGAAAAATTCGCACCAGCTCTTCGCGAATTCTTTCTGCGCTGATCTCATTGATCGAGACCGCATTCGCGACCAGCGCGCCCCAGGTTTGATTGTCGATCTTGTAATCAAGCACCGTGGCAAACCGTACTGCGCGCAGCATTCGCAACCGATCTTCCGCGAAACGCTGCGCTGGATCACCGATTGCGCGCACCAATTTCACCTCGATGTCCGCGCGGCCGCCGACAAAATCGATCACCTTCTCTGCAACCGGATCATAAAACATTCCGTTAATCGTGAAATCGCGGCGTTTGGCGTCCTCTTCTGGCGAGGAAAAATGCACGGCGCTGGGATGCCGGCCATCCACATAAGCATCGTCGGACCGAAACGTCGCCACCTCGAATTGGAAACCGTTTTCCACGACGAGGATCACCCCAAAATGCGCGCCAACCGCGTAGGTGCGCGAAAAAAGCCTCTGCACCATTTCCGGCGTCGCATCGGTGACGATATCGAAGTCCTTCGGAGTTTCGCCGCGAACGATGTCGCGCACGCAGCCCCCGGCGAAGTACGCAAGATGGCCGTTCTCGCGCACCCGGGCGGCAATTTCGCGCGCCGTCTTTTCCATGGGGGATTTCATTGTGGTAGGGGGCGGTTCACCGAACCGCCTATCTATCTTGCGAGCGCAGGCGATTGAGGTCAATCGCCCTACCGGTTCGGTGCCGCGCTCTTTCCTTGCCAGAACGAATGGACAACAAACAGAACGACCGCAATGGAGATGCAGGAATCGGCGACATTGAATGCCGGCCAGGGATGGGCGAACCGAATATGCAGATCAAATAACAAAAAATCGATCACGTGCCCGTAAAGGAGACGATCAGTAAGATTTCCCAGCACGCCGGCGAGCAGAAGCGCAAGCGACACATCGCGTAAAATATCGCGCGAGCGCCGTCGCACCAGTAATGCCACGACAATGACAAAGGCCCCAGCTGAAATTGCGATGAAGAAAGTGTTGTTGTTTCTGAAGGAGCCAAATGCTGCGCCGGTGTTCGTGACATTCACCAGATGAAAGAAATTGGAGATCACGATCCGAGGCTCATCGGGGCTAATGAACCGCAGCACCAATTGTTTCGTCCATTGGTCGAGTGCGTAGAGCGGCAAAGAAAGGAAAAAAATATACTTCATGCCGCTGTTTTATTTGTCATTCCAGCGAAGCGTAGCTTAGTCGAGGAATCACTCATTGTTAACGGTAAGAGATGTCTCGACTCCGCTTGACATAACAAAAGAGATGGCGCGCGTCTTATTGTTTGACCTGATTTACAACGCCCTGCTTGGCCACAGCGCTGACCACTTCTGCGCACCGATCACATAAATCCGGGTACGCTTTGCTTGCACC
>CATPAV010000126.1 GCA_955652245.1 uncultured Candidatus Udaeobacter sp.
AGCAGCGAAAAAATGCCGTTCACGCATTCGCCGACGTAAACCTGCGGATTCGTCCGCTCGAATTTGAGCACGCGGTCCTGAAAATCGACGTCCTCCAGTTGCGCGCGAAAAAGAATCGCGTCGATGCGATCGTCCTTCGGCCAATTGTCGATCTTTATCGCCCGCACTTTTCCGAGCAGTGCGCGCTCATACAGTGCGCGTTCCGCGATTTTCGCCGTTGAATAATCGGTCAGCCGATCGTCCCACGTATGCAGTCCGGCATCGCTGCTGCGCACCGGATAATTTTCATTGCGCCACGCATAATAATCGTTCGCCAGCGTGTGCAGCGCCGCTGCCCCCATCATTTCCGATCTTCCCGCCTGGGTGATCAATGCTTTGTTCGTGACGTCGCTTCGGTTGCCCGGGCTTGCCGTGCGTGCCTGCGCATCGACATCATGCCCACTCATGGCCAATATTGCGGCTGTGAACGAAATAATGAATTTCACACCTGCGATTCTAATCGCTGTCTCCCAATGAGAAAGCGTAAACGAAAGCCGTGAAGATCCTTGGAATCATCGGTGGCGTCGGACCGGAAAGCACCATCGAGTATTACCGCACGATCATCGCGCTTTACCGTGAGCGCACCGGCGACGGCAGTTACCCGCAATTCCTCATCAACAGCATCGATTTGAACAAAGTGAGGGAGTTCGTGATCGCGAACGAGCTGCAACGCCTCATCGAGACCGTCGTAGAGGAAATCGAGAAACTCGCCGGCGCCGGCGCGGACTTCGGATTGATCGCAGCAAACACGCCGCACTTGGTATTCGAGCAGATCGCGGAGCGCTCATCCATTCCGCTCATCAGCATCGTCGAAGCAACATGTGGGGCCGCCAAAGTAGAGAAGCTGAAGAAGCTCGCGCTCTTTGGCACCAAATTCACCATGACCGGCGAGTTCTATCCGAAGGTATTCTCACGCGAAGGCATCGCGCTCGTGCAACCCGATCACGCCGACCAGGAATACATTCACGACAAATACATGAACGAACTGGTCGTCGGGAACTTCCTGCTCGAAACGCGGGCAGGCTTGCTTGCGGTTGTCGATCGATTGAAAGCAAAGATCGACATCGACGGCGTTATCCTGGCTGGGACAGAACTGCCGTTGATCCTGCGCGAACCCGAGCACCACGGCGTTCCGTTTCTTAACACGACGGCAATCCATTGCCAGGCCGCTGTAACTGAGATGTTATCCGTACCGGCGTGATAAATGTGAAAGCGCAAATAGCTGCAATCAGCTTAATTGTTATCACTATTGCTATGACAAGCGCGCAAAAAAAGATCGATAAAGAGAAGATTCGCTACATCGCGATTGGCGATTCTTATTCGATCGGCGAAGGCGCTTCTCCTAACGAATCGTGGCCGGCGTTATTGACGCGACATCTCAATGATAAAGGTCTGCATGTCGATCTTGTCGCCAATCCGTCACGCACGGGTTGGACGACGCAGCAGGCCATCGCTCGAGAGTTACCAATCTTCGTGGAATCAAAGCCTGACTTCGCCACGCTACAGATTGGTGTGAACGATTGGGTCCAGGGAGTCGATGCGGAAACATTTCGGAAGAACTTCACCGACCTTGTCGATCGAATGCTCGCAATGCTGCGCGACAAGAACCGGCTCCTCATCGTCACCATTCCGGATTTTGGAGTTACGCCGACCGGCCCGAAATATGCCCGCGGCCGCAACATTTCCGAAGGCATTGCCTCGTTTAACAAAATCATTACCGAAGAAGCGACAAAGCGCGGTCTGCGCGTTGTCGATGTTTTCCGGATCAGCAAAGAAATGGGCGACGAACCGTCGTTAGTCGCGGCCGATGGCTTGCATCCTTCCGCCAAAGAATACGCAGCGTGGGAAAAAGTTATTTTTACAGCGGCGCTGGATTTGCTCAGCGCCAAATCCGCAATCCGCGACCCGCAGTCCGAAATTGAACCTGGGCGGTGAGGGTTTCGAACCCCCGACCCTCTCGGTGTAAACGAGACGCTCTACCACTGAGCTAACCGCCCATTTTACCTATGAAATTCGCTTCGGAACCGACTGGCGAAAATTTCGTTTGCACACCGATTTTATCCACTATACTCAAGGCATCGTATGGGAATACTACAGCAAGACAACAGTGCACTTCAGAAGGTCGGCGAGTGCCTTTACCGGTATGTCCCCACTGGCGGTTATTATGCCCGCATCAAAGCGAACGGCAAGGAAATCCGCCGGAGTCGGCGCGACTCAATACTCAGAGCGCATCCCTGCTCCTGCGACTCCGCACCGTTGTCGACGCCTACTACGGTTTGTTATTCTTACTGAGCGTCGCGGTCGCTGTATGTGTCACAGTTCCGCTGGTGCCTGAGACTGTGAAGGTATACGAGCCGCGCGCGGTTGAAGAGCTGACGTTTAGAGTCAGGGTTGAGGAGGTCGTTGCGGGATCGGGGCTGAAGCTGGCGGTCGTGCCGGAAGGAAGACCGCTTACCGAAAGTTGCACCGTCGAACTGAAGCCGCCTGTCGGATTGATAGTCACGGTATAGTTGGCTGTTCCACCTCTGCGTTTCAAGGTGACCGTTGACGGGCTGATCGAAAGCGAAAAATTAGGTGCTGGCGTCGGAGTAGGTGTAGGTGTAGGTGTTGGTGTTGGGCTACCCGCTGCTATCTTGAAACTGCCGATGCGCGTTCGCCAGTTGAAGGAGCCTGTCGTGGAATAGTATTCGTTAGTGTACCAGAAGGTGCTGTCGTCCACTGGATCAACCGTCAACGAGCTGTAATCGCCCCAGCGGTTAGACGTGCCGGTCTGGCTGCCGGTTCCATTAAAAAGATCAGCTTCACCCTGCCCCATCGTGTTGAGTGGGTCAGTTGCAAGCCGAGCCGCGTAACGAAGCTGCGGATTGATGGCGGAACTCGACGCGCTAAAACCGAGAGCAAGGTTACCTTGCCCGTCCATCGCCGCACTACCCATCCAGCGCCAGGTTGAGTCCGGCTGATACGTGCTCTCCTGATAGACTGTCACGGGTCCCGCTGGTAGGTTGCGCAGCTCGAACCACCGCACAGCGGCGACGCTCCCGGCGCTTACGGAGTAGTTGCCGACCACTGATTCGTGGTCGCCGAAGTTGCGGTAGGCCAATCGAAACATCAAACGGTCACCAATGCCATCGAGGTTGCCACTGGAAGTAACTCCTGCTTGCATTTCCGCCTGTCGCGTGTTTCCACTAAATCCGCGTCATGTTCCGTGCGATTGATCAAGGTGATCGTTAGATTCGGTGTCTTATTTCTTCTTTTTGTCCGCAGCGGCTTCCGCGGCCTGATCTTTCGGCGTTTCGGTTTTAACTGAGACGACCTTGCCAGTCTTTGCATCAACCTGCACCTCGCTGATGTCGCGTGTGCCGGGTTTCGCGATGTCGAAGGACCAGATGAGGGTGCCATGTTCACGCTCCAGCTCGCCCGACGACACTCTTCCATCCGGAACTTTCGACAGGGCAATATGCTCGGCCTCGTTCCTGGTGATTTTCGCTTCTTTCGCCAGGTGCTGCTCACTCGGCGCAGCGTCGACGTGGCACAGGAAGACAAAAGTCAGACCGACGACTGCCGAACCAAAGGTAATCCTCATGTCTCGTTCGACACATGCCAGCGTCCGCTGTTCAGAAACATTCCGAAGGCCTGGTGCCGTATATGGGACTTTGGTCCAATGCGTTGAGGAGCGGTTCACTGAGACTGAAAACGGTCTTAGGTTCAGTCCGCCGGACGCAGTGATGCCGAAACGGAAATCGAGTTGTCGCTGTAATGCTTGAGGCGACTGACGGCCCGAACCTGATCGAGCAGTTTCGGGTTGTTCAGTCTCCCCGCACCGGGTAAAATCTCGGGCATGACCCCCGATCTTGACCGCGCCAGAATCAAACTCAAGCGGATTAGACCCAAAAAATGCGTCTTTAAATGCGCAATTATTGGGCCGAATCCTCGTTAGACGCATGAATAGTCGCCGAATCGCCATAGTTCTTTCCATTTTGCTCGCAGCCTTCGCGGGGTATTACCTGGGGCTCAGACTCACGTTGTTGAGAGAGGCTTTCCGTGACGTCGGTGATGCGCAACGCTTCGCGGCCACAGCCATAGTTAGTGTCACCGCTCTAGATCGGCTTGAAAACGGCGACGTTAATGGAGCGAAACGCCTCCTCGCGACAAACGTTGCCAGTTACTACCACGCGAACATCAAATATGATCCATTCGCTGTTCAGCTCAAGCTTCGAGAGACGATCGAGAAGACTAGCGAGCGTTCTCCCGTACTCAAAGAGATGCTTGCTAAACCCTCGCAGTGAGGTCGCGCAATGCGTCTAACCAATCGCTGCAGCCAACCACTGGCCGACGTGATGACCAGCTTGAATTTATGAAACAGATTGTCGACGTTGAGAAAGCTCGCTCCCGCCAGCAGTGGCTGAGCTTATTCTCGTTAGACGGATGAAATTTCCGCTTGCCTGGCGCACGTTCGCTCTAAGTATTGCGGCACCATTCGTCCTTACGCGGGCGGTTCTCCTTATCGCTTGCTTCCTAGCGCTTACTCAGCTCGGGACAATGCGCGATAGGAAAGTCTGGGAAATTGGTCCGGACGGCGAAGTGCGGACAGTTGATCTTTCGCGTTCGCCTACCGCGCTCTCGAGCGGTCGCTATTGGATAGTGAACGTATTCTCTCGCCGGGATGCGGGGTGGTATCTGGGGATCGCAAAGCACGGCTATCATTTTGATCCGGGATTACAGTCCAATACTGCGTTCTTCCCGCTTTACCCTGCACTGATGTGGGCAGGATCCAAGCTGCTCGGCAATCGTGATGTCACGATCCTGCTCGTTGGTATCGTGATCTCGAATGTATCGCTGCTCGTTGCGCTAGTTTACCTGAATGCGCTTGTCCGCATCGACTTTGATAAAGAGGTCGCCGGCCGAACCGTTCTCTACGTGCTCGTCTTTCCCACCACAGTCTTCTTTTCGGCTGTCTATAGCGAATCGCTGTTTTTTGCCGCAATTGTCATCGCCTTCTATTATGCACGCCACGGTAGGTGGTGGGGGGCCGGGCTGGCTGGAGCGGTCGCGACTCTGACTCGTCCTCCGGGATTTTTAATCTTCGCAGCCCTTGCGTTGGAATACCTCTACCAGCGTAATTTCCGGTGGCGGGAGATCCGTTCAGATATCGCGGCCTTGGCTCTTATCCCGCTCGCACTGACTCTCCATTTTGGTTACCTGTACTGGAGATTTGGCAATTTTTTGCTGTTCCTAGACTCACAGAAGGCTTGGGGACGGCTGGGTGGAACGCCCGTCACGGGATCTTTCCCTCGTTTTGCTGCATGTGACGTTTTCGTGGCCGTCCTAACAGTTGTCTCGATTGCGGTCGCTTGGCGCTGGCTGCGCCCAAGCTACAGATTGTATGCGACTCTGGCCTTTTTGGTGCCTTTGGCTGAGGGAACTCTGTATTCGATGGCGCGGTTTTGCGCCACTATCTTCCCCCTCTATGTCGTGCTGGCGATGGCTGGAACAAAACCGGCCTTTGACCGATATTGGCTGACCGTATCGAGCGGACTGGCGGTTCTTTTCATGGCCTTGTTTAGCCAATGGCACTATGTGGGCTAAGCCTCGTATCGATCTAATCCGCTTGCCTTCCCCCGCGCTGCGCTGCGCTCAGTTGCCGGAAGATCGTAGCCGCGCGGCCAACTTCGTCCGGCAAAATCCTCTAGCGCGTCGGCGACTTGTCGCGTCGTCTTCTCGTTTGCTTTCGAAAAAACGTTGGCTGATGTAATCTCAATCATTCCCGCTTTGCTCTCGACTATCGGCAGTTGAATCGAGATCATTTCGTTCGCGTAGTCCCCGTCCGCACACCCAAATGTCCGCTGAGCGTAAACCGGATCTTCATCTCGAAATCGCCCATGTCCTGTTCATAGACGTGGTGGGCTTTTCGAAACTTCTGATCAACGATCAGAGCGAGATACTTGAGCAACTTAATCAACTCGTCCGGGACACGCCGCATTTCCGCGAAGCCGAAGCGGCCGGCAAACTGATTCGGCTCTCGACCGGTGACGGGATGGCGC
>CATPAV010000127.1 GCA_955652245.1 uncultured Candidatus Udaeobacter sp.
TAGACCGCTCGAGTTCTAATATTGATCTCCGAAGTAAGCGTCCGATGGACGGGGCATTTATCCGCGATCTCCATTAACTTTGCGCGCTGCTCGGTCGTGAGCGTGCCGGTGAGTTGAATCTCCCGTTCGATCCGATCGATCTTTCCCACTTTGGTCTCGCACTCGGCGCAATCGACTGCGTGAATTTTCGAGTGGTGCAGCAAAACCGTTACACTATCGAGTGGCCAGCCCTTGCGCTGCGCATAGAGCGAGATTGTCATCGATGTGCAAGCGCCGAGCGCGGCCAGAAGAAAATCGTAAGGGGACGGCCCGGTATCTGTTCCGCCGAACGCAACCGGCTCGTCGCCTTTGAGTCGATGCGGACCGATCTCAATCTCTTGCGCAAAGCCCGCGCCGCCGCCGCGGACGATTACGCGTGGAGGATTGTTAGAAGCGTTGGCTGCCATCGTTGGAAGCAGCAATCAGACAGTGCCGCCCAGTTCACTGCAAGAGCAGAATGTCATTTAATCTGATCTGTGACCTCCCCCTTCTCATTTCGGGCTTCAATGTTTGGTGGTTTCTCTGTATTGGCAGCCGTGTCCGCTGCGAAGACCAAAAAACTTAATCATGATTGCAGGCGGCACACCTGCCTTTACAGGTTATCACATGCCCAAACCAGTTTCAGTTCGCGCCGGTCAGGTCGAGTTCGTCAAAGTTAACACCGGGAAGTGGGACTGGCGCGACGTGTATCAGTGGCTGCTGGCATTGAGCTGGCCGCGGTTCGCGCTGTTCGTCGCCGGCATTTACATCGTCATCAATCTCATCTTCGCGGGCCTTTACAGCCTGGGCGGAAATAGCATCGCTTATCTTAGGCCTGGCTCATTCCTCGACGCGTTCTTTTTCAGTGTGCAAACGCTCGCCACGGTCGGCTACGGCCACATGTATCCGCAAACCCTTTACGGACACGTCGTCACCACTTTTGAAATCATCGCCGGCATGTTCGGCCTCGCCGTCATGACCGGTCTCATCTTCGTCCGCTTCTCACGACCCACAGCGCGTATCTTGTTTAGCAAATCGATCGTGCTTGCGCCGTTCAACGGCCGGCCCGCGCTCATGGTGCGCATCGCCAATTTGCGCCAGCGCAGTTTGGTCGAGGCCGAGTTTCGCATCATGTTTTCGCGCGACCAGGACATCGTCGAAGAAAAAAGTTACCGCCATTTTTATCAACTGAAGCTCGACTTCGACCGGCTGACTGTGTTTCCTGCCGCGCTCACCTTGCGCCACACGATCGAGGAACGCAGCCCCTTGCATGGCGCAACTCCCGACTCGCTCAAAGCCAGCAACGCCACATTTGTGGTTTCCGTCGTGGGCATCGAAACCGTTATCCCGGCCGCCGTGCAGACTCACCACAACTATACCTGGCACGACGTGCGGTTCGGTGAACGATTCGCTGAGATCTACTCCGAACTCGAGGAGGGTCGCATCACCGTCGATTACGGCCGCATCCACGACACCGCGCCGATGAGCTGACACCTGAAGACGGCTTTTGCGCACAACCAAACCTTGCGATACTCTTTCAGGCAAACCCTTCACCAAAGGAGCGATCATTATGGCTATGTATGTCAGTCTTATTCAGTTCACCGATCAGGGCATTCGCAACGTCAAAGACACCGTCAAACGAGGCGAGGCGGCGATTGCCGAGGCCGAGAAAATGGGCATGAAGATCACTGAGGAATTCTGGACGATGGGGGCGTACGACGTAGTCGTACTCTTCGAAGCGCCCGATGAGGCGACCATGAGCGCGTTCATGCTTAAAATCGGTTCAATGGGCAACGTTAAGAGCCAGACTCTACGCGCCTTCCGCCGGGAAGAGATGGAAAAGATCCTGGCGAAGATTAAATAGCCTGTAGTCGGCGTTTTATTCTAGTCGCTCGGCGAAAGCGCGGCCTTCTTTGAACTCCGCACTCTGCTGGCTTCTGACTTGCATCAGTTAGCCTTGCCCATGCGACTTGTGATATCGGCATAAATCTCCTTTGGATCGCGTCGCGAACCATCTTCGCGGAACACCTCGATCAGCAGCGGTTGGTTTCTGGAAAGCGGCAACTCTCCAAAAGTCTCGCGATTGTGTTTGTCCCAATGGCTGATGGCCAGCTCCCGGGGCATTGATCTCTCGCGATCGAGAAACGCTTGCAGACAGAATTGAGGGTGACCGTAAAGATAGGTCACGCAGAACTGACCGGTAGCGGCGTGCAAATGATCGGCGCTGAGAACAACGCTGCTCGCAAAAGACAAGACCATGTCAGGAGCACCGGCTGCTCGGCGTCGAAGCTCTTCGCGTAAGGGAGAAGCATCGTGGCGTATCCAAAAATCATCCCACTGTGAGCGAAAATTTTCGAGGTCGATTCCATCGCCCTGGTCGTGTCGATTAATCTCCAGGTGCAACCAACCGCGCTCGGCCAGATGTCGCGATGCGAAATACGATTTACCGGAACCGGACGGTCCGGCGAGGAACAGAATTTTCATGAGAGAAGAGCGCGCGACGGAAACCTTGCGAATGCTGACCAGCGCGCATCGGGCCACAGCCTAGTGAGAAAGATCCGAAGATAAAAGCGGTTTCGACTCTGCCAGTCGCTAACTTCTTAGCCAGTGTTGATAACTCTGTTTGTGCTTTACGCTGCGCTTGCAAATCCGGCGGGATCCGCTTCGATGAAGTCATGTTTCCCTACGTCGCGTTGAGCAAAGACAAAGCCTGGCAGCCCGGTCCGTATGAAGGGGTTGAGCTGATGATTTTGCACAGGAATGAGAGCACCGGCGGGGTGGTCGTGCTGCGCAAATTTAAACCAAGACACACAATCCCCGCGCACACGCATCCGAACGCGAACGAGTGGGCTTACGTCTTGTCCGGCGAATGGGATGAATCCGGCGTAGCCTACACAACTGGCGCGTTGTTCTTTGCGCCCAAAGGCGTCCGTCACGGTCCGCACGTCGCGCGCACTGAAGTCATCAGCCTCACAATCTTTGACGGCCCGCTGACCGTCGTCTGAAACGGACTAGACTCCAAAGAATATCACACGTTGCTCGATTTGCGGCCGAAACGAGTTTGACAAGATGGTGCCCATCATGGCCGCACTTTCGGTTGTTCGATTCTCCGCGACCAAACACCACGGCTACAGGTCTCGCGGTGTTGGCGGGCGAAACCGCTGTCGTCGCCCGCGTTGCTGCGGTCGAGGCGATGTCGGCGCCGGCGACTCCTGGACTTTCATCATCTCAAACGTCCTGAACAACGGGGCCAGATCGATCACGTCATTCGCCGCTGATTTGAGTAGATTCCCGAGATTTGCCGCGACCGACGCCACTTCCACGCGGATCCCGCGTCGCCGCAACTTGATGGCGAGATAAGCGAAATCGGCATCGCCCGTCACGAGAATAACAACATCGGGGCGCATCTCGACAGAAAGCTCGAGCGCGTCGATCGCCATCATCACGTCCACATTCGCCTTGTAATGGCCTTCTTCGGCGGGCGCTCCATCTTTGGTTACAACCATGAATCCATTGGAACGCAGCCAATGCATGAACTTATTCTTCTTGTCCCGCTCCGCCTGCCAGGCCGGGGTTGCGGGCGGTAGTCCGGCATAGACCACCATCTCGATCAAGTCGCGTCCCGTGTTCGGGCCGGCCAGGAATTCGCGAAGCTTTAACCAATCGAGACCACGCCCCGCAGTGCGCACAGAACTGCCGACGTTCGATTCATCGACAACGATCAACACTCGGGCATGCCGGGAACCATCTGAATCTTTCTTTCGCATCCAGATCCAAATCAACTACGTCCGCGCACTTCTAGCGAGCACAAGATTCTCGGCTGGGGCGACATTATGTGAATCGACTGTGACGTCGCCTTTGGGGCCGCCACGCAAAGTGCAAACTGGAGGCGCTCATGTTTACAGTTGGCAAACGCCAATTCCAATTGGCCGACGCGTTGATAGCGCACTATCTTAAACTATGAAAATCTTCTTTGGGCGATATTTGTTTGCTTGTATTCTGTTGGCTGCCACAAGCCTTGTCTATGCCGGCGAATTCAAAAGCCGCATCATCACGAGTTCGCCGCTGATGATCACAGTCCCCGACAATCACTTTCTTAAGGTCACGAATTTTACGCAAGAAGGGGGCGTCGATCGCGGCGTGCTTACAGTGACGCTAAACGGTCAAACTGATCAAATCGGTCAAATTGGTCAAACCGCCAATGTTCTCACTGCCAGCCGGATTGATTCGAGCACCGGAAGCGCTTCGCAAAATCCGCCAGAAATCATCAATCAAGTGATAATAGCAGGTCCGGCTCAAGCGACGGTTGCACCGGTCCTCGGTGCAACGCTCTTCATAACCTATAGAAAGTTGCCCGAAGAAAGCACAGGCACCTCAACCACTGTAGTCGTTGTTAGTCCTACTCCCACTGTCACCCCAACTCCGACTGTTACTCCTACTCCTACCCCGTAAGGCGTACAATAGACGGACGAGAGCTGTCGCCGCTTCGCCTGTTCGCGAACCGTTTCGGAGTTTAGCTTCGACCTCCTCTTCCGTTTCGGTCCTCTGGCAGCCTGTCAACCTTGGCCCGCCAAAGCACCGATCGCTTTCCACTCTGCCGGAGTTAATTTGAGCTTCGCGGCGGCGACGTTTTCTTCCAGGTGCGCGATAGACGACGTGCCAGGAATCGGCAGCATGACGGGCGATCGTGCGAGAAGCCAGGCAAGCGCGACTTGCACAACGCTCACGCCATGGTCCCGGGCCGCCCTCTCCAGCGCATTCTCGGGTTTCAAACCTCTGCCTCCGCCGATCGGAAACCACGGCATAAAGCCGAGGCTCTCCCTTTCGCAATAGACTAGAGCTTTTTCCGATTCGCGGTCCTCGATGTTGTATCGGTTCTGCACACTCACAACCGGAAGGATCTTGCGCGCCCGCACGATTTCCTCCGGGTCCACGTTCGATAAGCCTACGTGCCGAATCTTCCCGGCATCCTGCATTTCCTTAAGCGCGCCGAGCGATGCCTCCATCGGCACTTTCGGATCGACGGTGTGCAATTGATACAAATCGATACGCTCCAGCCGCAGTCGCTTTAGACTGCCCTCGACAGCTTGTTTGAGATGTTCAGGTCGACCGTTTGGCACCCACTCGTTAGGCCCGGGTCGGGTTAGACCGCCTTTCGTCGCGATAACGAGCCCCTTAGGATAAGGATGGAGCGCTTCTGCTATGAGCAATTCGCTTGTGTCCGGCCCGTACGCATCGGCGGTGTCGATCAAGTTCACACCGAGTTCAACTGCGCGCCTGAGAACTTTAAGCGCGTTGTTCCGGTCAGGCGGCCATCCCCAAATCCTGTCTCCGGTGATCCGCATCGCGCCAAAGCCGAGCCGATTGACCGGCAGATCGCCGCCCAACTTCCAGATAGGATTCGTGACCATAGTCGGTGATGTCGAGGAGTCAGCTCCTAATATTGCACGTGATCCCCCTGCGAAAAGCGCAGCTCCGCATGTCAGAGTCGTGCCAAGAAATGTTCGACGGGTAAGACCCGGCTTTTGATTCCGTTCCAGAGATCTGTCTGCCATGACGCGCACGGTACGTTTACGAAAACCGGTGCTAATGCAAGCGCGTCATTCGCGATCTCAACGAACGTAAATCGTGTGGCAGATCGAACGTAGTTTTTCTAGTCATTTTACCCGGCGACAAGCGTACGACGTCAAAGCCTTAAAGCTGTATCACCATAAAGCAATATCCGATCAGTTCGTCGGGTTGAGATGCGGCTTTCAATGATCGTGGCCCCGCTTACATTGACTGCAAGCGAGCGCATAGCGAACTGAGAGACGAGCGGAGTCTATAAAAGTCCCGTAACGAAAAATGCAGTCAACAGCCAAACAAAGCAGCGCGATTTATTTCATTTTACTTTAAGTCTCTAAATGTCTTTCTGTGCTTTTCCGGCAGCGTCGCGCTTCACCCGCAAATCAGACTCGCGCTGTTAAGCAGCAGACGTTCGGCAATGGATTTATCGCGCAAGGGCTTCGATCAGGACAACTCCCGCTGGGGTTCGCGTTTTAGTATGCGCGCGGTGATGCGACACGCGGTTAGACGTACCGCTTCGAAAGGCGTAATGAGCAAACGAAGCGCATCCCGATCCTCTGATCAGGAAGTCATGCGGCATCTTTCGCGCTCGCAGATTTTCAAAGATTACGAACGGGCTTTCAGCGAAGCCATGGGTTTGCCGCTTAATATCCGAGGACACGATTCGTGGTCGCCGGCACACCATGGAAAAGAAGATCGCGATTCATTGGCGTCAATTCTGGCTCGTTTCAACAAGGCTCGCGCCGCGTGCTTAAGGGCCCAGACCAACGCGTCTCGAGAACCGGACTCGACAACGCGCACCGTTACCTGGTTTGCCGGACTCTCCGAAAGTGCAGTGCCGGTGTACATAGGGGACCACATTCTTGGTTTTCTCGAGACAGGCGAAGTGATGCTGAAGAACCCGACCAAGAAACACTTTGCGACCATTACCCGACAGCTCCGCGCGTGGGGCTACAAGACGGATTGGAAGCAGCTTGAGCGGGCTTATTTTCGGACGTGCGTTTTATCGCCGGACCGGTATCGCGCGATGTTGCGGCTGCTGAGTATTTTTGCGCAACACCTTTCGATCTTGTCGAATCAATTGGTCGTACGGCGCGAAAAGGACGAGTCCGCGAACATGGCGCGAGCGCGGCAATTCATCGAGAAGCATCAGGCGGA
>CATPAV010000128.1 GCA_955652245.1 uncultured Candidatus Udaeobacter sp.
CTCGCGCAAGGAGAGCGTGACGAAATCGCTGCGCGCGACTATGCCGATTCTTCGCGCCTTGCTTCGCCGCTCATCATCACGCGGGACGCGCATGTCATTGATACGTCTCATCTCACAATCGAGGAGGTGGTCGATGAAATCATCGGACAACTGAAGCTCAAAGGGCTGGCGCTTTAACGTTTCAACTCGTGAAACCCTACTACTGGCTCGGTTACCATCTCTCGCGCCTGATCGGCCGGCTGTTTTTCCGGCTCCGAATAATTCATCGTGAACGGATGATTCAAACCGGTCCGGTGATTCTGGCGATGAATCACCAGAGTTATCTCGATCCACCGCTGGCCGGCATTACATGCGATCGCGCGATCTATTTTCTGGCGCGGAGGACGCTCGTGGATGTGCCCGTGTTAGGCTGGCTTTTGCCCAAGCTGAACGTTATCCCAGTTAATCAGGAGGGGGTCGACCGCAGCGCACTCAAGGACCTAATTCGTGTCCTAAAGTCTGGGAACGCAGCGCTGGTTTTTCCAGAAGGCTCGCGAACACTCGACGGCGATTTGCAGCCCGCTCAGCCCGGGCTGGGACTCGTGATTGCAAAAACACTCGCTCCGGTCGTGCCGATGCGGATATTTGGCGCCCACGAAGCTTTGCCGCGTGGGGGTGGTGGTTTGCACTTCGTGCCAATCACCATTGTCGTTGGAGAGCCGATCTTTTTTACGGCGGCCGACCTCGAATCGCCGGGCAAGGATCTCTACGGACGACTTAGCAAACGCGTCATGGATGCGATCGCGGTACTGCGTTTGAACTAACCGCGTTTGCGCGCGCAAGATCGACATCGATATTTCGCAATGAACTCACTTGAGCCGCCTCGCGAAGAACTATCATCATCGCGTGTTCCCAAAAGCGCATTCGTGCTCATGCTCGTGATCATTCTGGCCATGGCGTCACTGGCGATTTACGCCAATATTCAGCGTTGGCGTCGAAGCCAGGTCGAAACGGTCATCGTCACGCCGGTAACGTCGCCCTCATCGACAACGCCTTGAATCTCGTCCGATCGCGCGATTCATTTCGTCGCTTGTTCGAATAATCGAAAACGATCGTGGTCTAAGGATGGCAATGAAAAAAGTTTCCAGCAAACGGCCTACTTCTAAACCGAATTCGCTCGATCAAGGAGTCCCGCCGCAGCTTTTCTTACGCTACTCTTTCCCCTGCTGCGCAGCCAGCTCGCGAGCGTATTCGAGCGTGTCGATAACATCGACATTTTTGTCGCGCCGTATGGCTTTGATCCGTGGAAAACGCAGCGCAAGTCCACTCGCATGGCGCGCGCTCGCCTGAATTGAATTGAAGGCAACTTCGAGTACCACGTCCGGTTTCACCTCACGATAACGGCCATGATTGACAATTGTATTTTGTTTGAAATGCTCGGTTAACTCGGCGATCTCCGCATCGGTCAGTCCGCTGTAGGCCTTGCCGATCGGCAAAAGGTTGCCGCTCGTTTCGTCGCGCACGGCAAATGTGTAATCGCTTAGCACGTTGTTGCGCTTGCCATGGCCAAGTTCCGCGGCGACGACCACGACATCGAGTGTCGCCAGCTCCTTCTTTAACTTGAACCAGAACATGCCGCGCCGTCCGGGTGAATAACAACTCTCGGGATCTTTGATCATGAGACCTTCGTTCAAGCGACGCCGTGCCTGCTGGAAGATTTGCTCGATCTCGGCGGCGGAACGTGCGGGAAACACTTCCGCCCTCTGAAACCGCCGCGGCAATTGCAACCTCCCAAGCAATTCGCGCCGCTCGCGCAGCGGTGTTTTTAACAACGAGTGTCCGTTAAGCCAAAGAAGATCGAAGATCGTAAATGCTACCGGGACATCTGCCGTGCTGCGCTCGAATAAATCCGCGCTATCGCCCCTGCGACCGAGCCGTTTTTGCAAATCGAAGAATGTGAGCCTACGAGCCTCTTCAAAGGCAATAATTTCCCCATCGACAATCAACTCCTGTTCGAATTTCCGCGCTTGCTCTGCTAGTTCCGCGAATTGATCAGTGATGCGCCGCAAATCGCGCGAATAAATTTCGACTCTCTGTGCGCTGTGATGAAGCTGCGCGCGGATCCCATCAAACTTGTCCTCAACAAAAACTGTAGTGACGGCCGTGCCGGCCGCAGAATTTTTAGTACCTATAAACCGTTCCCAGACTGCTTCAGCTGTTGGTTCGGGAGTCGTAAGCATGCACTTGATCGGCCGAAAGATCGACAATTCCGCACGATCCAATTGCTTTTGGGAAGCGAGCGCTGCGGTTGCGCCGATATCGCCCAGCAGCATGTTCGCCTCCTTGACCTGATCCAGCCGCTCCTCGAACGCACGCGCGATTGCTTCTTCCAAAAGTCCCTCACGCAAACCGATGCGCAAATCTCCTGTGAGAATTTTAACCACATACTGGCCCTCACGCGCGGAAAGTCTGGCCAGGCGTGATTGCAATAACTCGGTTTTCGCACTCGGGCCGCGCGCCCTATGTAAGATTTCGAAGAAATCGTGCGATTGCGCGAGACTGAACGGTTCGGGCTTTGTCCGATCGTCGAGCACTTCAAAGGCCGTTTTCCCGGCATCGCCGTGGCTGTGGGCAATGCGGCGAAATTCCGCGTCGCTCAATTTCGCCGCGCCCGCCATTGCGCGATAAACGATCGATCCTCCTACTTGCAATGTCCGGAGATCGGTTTGGGTAAAGGCTCTCCCAGTAAAATAAGTTGTCGCAATCGAAAGCTGATCCCGATTGAGCCTGCGTAAGTAATCCGCGAGAAACCGTATCTTTTCGAGCTTCGCCGGCGTAGCGGCAATCGCCTCACCAATTTCAGCAAACTCACGAAATTCTGAATCGATGGGCGATCGTCGATCTTTTACAGAGTTGGCCGTGCCAGCCGCAACCATCGAAGATGCAGGCGACATGCCCTTTATTACAGTTTTTTTCGGCAACGCGAGCTCCATTTGATTTTCTTCGGTGAGCGCCCACGCTTCCATACCGCGATCTCGCAGGTCGCGCGCGAATTCGGCCGCGAAACCGTGAAGAGTCAGCACGCGTTTGGGCTGAACAAGATCGACATAGCGAACCAGGTCGTTGTAATCAGCGTGATCCGAAAGCGGAAAGGCGGCATCAACTTGGTAGCGATAAACTGCATTTGGATCGACCGCCCAGCCACTGATCATCGCAACCCTTTTGCGCGGAATCTTTTCGAGCATGCGCGATCGATTTGCGCTCGGCGGACAAATGAGAACTTTTCCAGCGACATCATTCGCGTTGTAGCGAACATAATTGCAAAATGACTGGCCGAATCGCTCGTAAATCCGAGTCATCTGGTAAACCGACCGGTGGAGCATCGGTGTCACTCCGACTCCCTCGAGCGCGCAGAGAATTTCCTGCGCTTTGCCTAACGAATAGCCGAGCAATACCGGCACTTCGCCCTCATCGATTGTTTCGCGGCAGAAAGTGACTACTTGATTAATGATCTGCTCAGTTGGTGGAAATCGGTAGCGCGGCAGGCCAAAAGTCGTCTCCATAATGAGTGTATCGGCTTGCTGCCATTGTGCCTGCTCGGCGGATTTCCCTGGCCGCAGTTTGAAATCGCCGGTGTAAAGCAGCGTGTCATCCGCCGTGAAAAGGCAAAGTTGTGCCGAACCAAAGATGTGACCGGCGGGCAATAGCATAAGGTCGAGGTGGTACATGGTTCGTCTTTCACCAAATGGCAGCATATGCTCGGTGCGAGTGCCCGGCAGTCGGGCATGCATCAAACGCGCAGTGCGCTCGGAAACGATGATCTCATTGTGCGGCGCAATATGATCGCTGTGCGCGTGTGAAACGAAGGCGAAGCGCTTTGCATCCCACGGGTCGAGCCAGAGATCCTGCTGCGGCAAATAAACACCGCGCTCATAACGAACGTCGATCACC
>CATPAV010000129.1 GCA_955652245.1 uncultured Candidatus Udaeobacter sp.
GTACCGCCTGCTTCGCAATGGAAAATTGCAGCCGGCACGGCTGCCTCTACAGTTTGTCGTGGAAGAAGATTTTACGGGTGGCGCAATTCACGACCAACCGGGGCGGCGACAATGGACTGTTGCAGCGCCGTTTGACGCGCGGGTGCGCGAATTGGTTCGCGACTGGGGTGCGAGTTCTCCGGAGTCGATCGAGGAAATGATCGTGACCGCGCTCAAGATCGCGCGCGATCAGATGAGCGTGGCCGATCTTAAGCTGATCAATCGATCAGTAAAAGAAATGCGCTACGCGGCAAAGATCTTCGCGGCATTTCAGGATTTACGAAAAGTCGCCGTGTTTGGTTCGGCACGGACTTCGCCCAATGCGCCAGAGTTCAAAGTGGCGGAGGATTTTGCTCGGGAAATGGTTGCACATAACTACATGGTGATTACCGGCGGGGGAGACGGAATCATGGGCGCCGCCCAGCGTGGCGCTGGCCGCGAACGCAGTTTTGGTCTGAACATCCGTCTGCCATTTGAGCAGCGGGCCAACGAAGTTATCGAGGGTGACCCCAAATTAATCAATCTGAATTACTTTTTTACCCGCAAATTAAATTTCGTAAAAGAAACACACGCTTTCGCGCTGCTTCCCGGCGGGTTCGGCACACTCGACGAAACATTCGAGGTACTCACACTCATGCAAACGGGTAAAGCGCGAGTTATTCCGGTGGTGCTGCTCGACCGGCCGGATGGAATTTATTGGGAGACATGGATGAAATTTCTGACTCAGCACTTGCTCAGGTTTGGCTTCATTTCACAGGAAGATTTTTCTTTTTTCAAAATCGTCCGCAACGTTCGAGAAGCGGTCCGAGAAATCGTGCAGTTTTATAAAATCTATCACTCTGCTCGTTGGGTCGGCAAAAAACTTGTCATTCGAATTAGTCATCGTTTGCCCAAAAAAGCGATTGTCGATCTTAACGAGAGATTTTCAGACATGCTGCGGACCGGCGAGCTCGTCCAAGGCGTTGCATTGCGCCAGGAAAAGAACGAGCCCGAGATTTGGGATTTGCCGCGACTGATTCTCAATCCTAACCGAAGAAGCTTTGGCCGCTTCCGTCAGCTGATTGACGCGGTTAACTCGTCATCGATCCGATGAAATAAACTCGGCGCTGGGCGCCCCAGTGCGCGACGATGGGATTGCGCCTTTAGATTCGGTAACGACGCGTGCCTTGTTTTGTTGGATCAATGCAAGATCGACATCGAGCTTCGCCTGCATCATTCCATTGAAACAAAAATGTTCGCGGGCGTAGCGTAATGCGTTATCGGCACATCGCCGAGCCAATTCGCGATCGGAAAGAAACTGCACAATCGCGTTTGCCAGTGCGTCAACCTTATCAGGCTCGACGATTAAACCATTTTCACCGTGCTTAATGATTTCCGGAACATCGCCAATTCTTGTGGCGATGACCGGACAGCCGCTGGCGAATGCTTCGCGTAACACGATGGGCGAAGCTTCCGTGGACAGCGAGGCAATAACCACCATGTCTGCCGCCGCGAGGATATCGGGCGTGTCCCATCGGTAGCCGAGCATGATGATTTTGCTTTCCAGTCCCGATTTGTAAATTGCCTCCCGTAACTCTGCTTCGCGGACTCGATCTCCCGTACCCTGACCGACAACAACAAAACGCGCGTCGGGATATCGCTGCAAAATAATCTGCGCTGCTTTCATCAATCGCTTTTGTCCTTTATCGGACCGAATCATCCCGATGTTTGCGATCACCGGTGTAATCTCGGAAAATCCCATCTCGCGCCGGAACTTCATTCTATCGCGGCCGGGATTGAACTTCGAAAGATCTACGCCGGAGCCAATCACATGGATTTTATCGGGCGAAACCCCATTTTCCTCGACGAGCTGCTTTTTAATCACTCGCGCGTCGGCCACAATTTTCGAGCAGCCGTACTTGAAAATGAAGGCGCGTTTCCTGCTTCCGATCGGCTCAGTGATGCAGCGCGCGCGAGTTAGAGGCATTCCCAAAACAAAGAGCGGGAAACAAAGCCAGTGGTCCTTGGAGCTGTAGGTCTTGATCAGATTAATTTGGTGCCGTCGGCAAAACAGCCAGATACGTAGCGACGCGATCGGATCCAGGCGGCGACGCAGCGGCATCGCCCACGCGCGGGTGCCAAGTTTCTGCGCCTTCGGAAAGACCTCGCTTTTCGGATCGCAGAGTAGCCACGCTTGGTGCTCGCGAGCATTTAGCCAGTTGATCTCGAGGCAGGTGCGATACTCTTGTCCGCCCCAACTGCGACTGCTCTCTACGTAGAGAATGTTCACCTTAAATCGACGGCTTCGCTATACCTTGCCCGTGGCGCCACGTTTTTCGAGAATATAATCGTGAATCGTATTCACGGTCCGAAGTGCTTTGCCGGCGACCTCAGAACTTGGCACGCCCACACCGAATGTTTTCTCCATGCTCACGACTAGTTCGAGCGCGTCGATGGAATCAAGACCGAGACCGTCGGGGCCGAACAGAGGAAGGTCGTCCCCGATTTGGTCCGGAGTTGTCTGAAGCATCAAATTTTTTACCAGCATCTCCTTGATGTGAGTGCGCAGATCGGTGTCGGACATAAAGAAGTGGCGATTTTGTCGCAAGTCGCAACGCAGGTCAACTGAGCCGGTAAAATCTTATTCGATCAGCAACCTGCCTAGCCGCGCCTGCGCCAAGCGACGGATTAAAGGCATGCGAAGCTAGCAACAGCCAGTTTTCCAGCTCTAGACCTGATCAGCTTTGCCGCCCGGCGTGATGGTTTGATTCGGATCAGGCCGCACTTCGGTGCTTGCCGACTGGTTTTCGATTCGTGGCACCGTCGATTGCGCGGGTTTTACGTCTGACTTTGCCGTTTCGCTCTCAGATTTCCCGGCCTTATGCAATTCGTCGCTGAACTCGTCCTTGGCCTTTTGAAACTCCTTCACTGCCTGGCCCATTCCGCGCGCGAGTTCTGGTAATTTCTTTGCGCCGAACAAAACGAGAATGATCAGCAAGATGATGATCAAGTCGGGTCCCGCCAAATTCATGAAGCTGGCGATAAGGCTCATACGTCGCTTTCAAGATCAGACCCGTTTGCCCAACTTGCAAGGCAAATCGACGCAGCAGCAGCGGCAACCCGGCTTGAAGTTGACAGAACCCCGCCCGTGTGGGAAAAAGTCCCGCGATATGCGTCCAATCTGGAAAGGCAGCATTAGCTTTGGGCTCGTGTATATTCCGGTGGCTGTTTACCCGGCCACACGCGAGGAGAAGCTTAGTTTTCGGCAACTCCGTTCCATCGATCTTAGCCCGATCAGGTACAAAAAGGTGGCTGAGGCCGATTCAAAAGAAGTTCCGGCCGAGCAGATCGTCAAAGGATTCGAATACGAACGCGGCCGCTACGTTGTTATGAAGGAGGAGGATTTTGAGAAGGTCCGCATCGAATCCACTCATTCCATTGACATTACTGACTTCGTTGAATTGGAACAGGTCGATCCAAAATTTTTCTACAAGCCCTATTTTTTGGAGCCGCAGAAAGGCGGGGAGAAGGCTTACGCTGTTTTGCACAAGGCGCTTAGCGGAACGGGCAAGATCGGTATCGCCAAGGTCGTGATCAGCAACCGCGAACATCTCGCGGCCGTAAAACCCGATGGATTATTTCTCATCTTGGAGCTGATGCACTTCGCGAGCGAAATCCTTAGTACCGAGATTTTGAAGGACGGATCGGCGACTGCGGTTACCGACAAAGAATTAAAAATGGCCCAAGCGCTCATTGACAGTATGTCCGTTTCCTGGGAACCGGAAAAATATCGGGACGAATATCGGACGGCATTGATGGAGATCATCGAGCAGAAAGCGAAGAACAAACAGGTTGCTGCCAAAGTCGCGCCCCCACCAACGCCGACCAATGTTGTCGACCTTGTTAAAGTCCTTCAGGACAGCCTCAACCGCACTCAATCCTTGAAACAAAAGCGCGGCTCTGCTCGCTCCAGCGGGCGCTCGACAGCCACGCTGGTGAAGCAAAAGAGGCGTGCGGGCATTTTGAGCTAATTGCATTCTGCCAAACCTGGCCTGACAAATCGGACCGTTCGTGAGCTTGAAAACCCGGTTGCAAATCGGACCTTCTCCATTAGCTTACGCGTTCAATTTATGGCCAAAACTTCCTGGATTAATCGCAATGAGCGGAAGCGCGCGACGGTGAAGAAGTACGCCGCGTTACGCGCGGAGTTAAAGGCGAAAAAGGATTATGCTGGTCTCGCACAGTTGCCGCGCGATGCCAGCCCCAGCCGTGTCGTAAACCGCTGTGAAGTTACGGGTCGCCGCCGCGCATTTATTCGCCGGTTCAAGGTTTCGCGTCTCACGTTTCGAGAGCTGGCTTCGCAAGGGCTCATCCCTGGCGTAACGAAATCGAGCTGGTAAAGTCCTGCCTCGACAGGGTCTCGGGTGTACGGGCTGCATCCGCGCAATGAACTTTTTATTTTTGTTTCTCGCCACGTCGCCCATTACTGAAGCAATCAGTGAACACTGGGATTCTCCCCCTGTATTGCTTGGCAAACTCGCAGCCATTGCTGCGCTTGTCGGACTCAATGGTTTTTTTGTCGCGTGCGAATTCGCCATTGTCAAGGTGCGTGGTAGCCAGCTCGACGCGTTGATAGGAAACGGCGATCTCCGAGCGCACTTCGTCAAGCACGTCCGCAGCCATCTCGATGCCTACCTTTCCGCAACACAGCTTGGTATTACTCTGGCGAGCCTTGCACTCGGCTGGATTGGCGAACAGTTTCTGGTGCAAATCCTTGAGCCGTTTTTCGCGCTTGTAAATATTCACTCTCACGGACTTGTCACATCGGTATCGGTCGCGCTCGCCTTTGTCGGCATCACATTTTTGCACATTGTCTTCGGCGAACTCGGCCCGAAATACACCGCCATCGCTAACCCATTGCCAGTCGCTTTGCGGCTGGTGCGTCCGCTCGGCGTGTTTTATCTCTTGTTCCGGCCCGTGATTTGGTTGCTGCACAAATCTTCAAACTTGCTTTTGCAGGGAGTCTTGCGCATGCGCCCCGCCTCTGGCGCGGAGCTGGCGCATAGTGAAGAGGAGTTGCGGCTGATTCTCGAACAAAGCGAAAAATCACAGGAAGTTTCCGCGCTCGGGCGCGATCTGCTTATCAATGCACTCGATCTACGCGACCGTGTCGTGCGCGATATCATGACGCCTCGCGGCGAAATCGTTTATCTCGATCTCGAAGACAGCTTCGAAGCCAACGTGAAAAAGGCAATCGAATCGCGACATACACGCTTCCCGCTTTGCCGGGAAAATCTCGATAACACGCTCGGCCTCGTTCACATAAAAGAGCTGGTGCCGATGATGCGCGACCCGCACCCGGATCTCATGCGCATCAAACGCGATCTGATTCCGGTCCCAGAAATGATGTCACTCGAGAAACTTCTCAGCCTCTTTCTGACCAAGCACGCACATCTTGCTATGGTGGTGGACGAATTTGGCGGCACGGTTGGCATGGTCACGCTCGAAAATGTGCTCGAGGAATTAGTCGGCGACATTCAGGACGAGTTCGACGCGGAGAAGGAGGAGTTTCGCAAGATCAACGACAACGAATTTGCAGTGGCCGGCTCGCTCGGGCTTTATGAGTTAAACGACGCCACTGGACTGGAACTGGAGAGCGTGGACGTAAGCACCATCGGCGGTTACGTCACGCATCTGCTCGGTCATCTGCCCAAACAAGGCGAACAAGTCAAGATCGACAACTACCTTGTCACGGTTTCGCAAACCGACGGCCGCCGCGTGAATCAACTTCATTTTAAAAAATTGAGCGACGCTGCGGTGTCAGCGCCTGCATCTGGGAAGTTGTAGCCGGGATCGGTGATCCCGGCCGTCTGCAAATGGAATTAATTGCCGATACAGAAGTCAGCTGTCCGCATTGCGGCGAAATTTTCCCGATCCAGATCGATACATCGCAGCCAGAACAAACATTGATCGAGGACTGCACCGTCTGTTGTCGCCCAATCACGTTGTCGATTCGTTGTAGGCCGGGTTCGATTGTCGATCTTACCTGTAGCGGCGCTCCGTAACCGTCAGATTTCCTACAATAGCGCCAACCCGCAAGGTCAAGCCACCACAGCTTCCAATTGAGCGCGCAAGGCTGGCCGCTGCCGCAATTGCGCGGTGAGAGCCTCGATCGCGCGAAGCGTCTGCGGGCTGATGTGATGCTCCATTCCTTCTACGTCGTGATAAATAACGCGCTCGTCGAGGCCGAGAAGGCTGAGAAAATCGGTGAGGAGCTTGTGTCGATTGGCGATTTTGCGCGCCAACTTTTTGCCGGCCACAGTCAAAATAAGGCCGCGATATTTCTCGTATTTTAACAGGCCCTCGGCATCGAGCCGCTGCACCATGTTAGTCACACTGGCTTGCGAGATTTTCAAGGCAGCCGCGATATCGACAACGCGTGCATAACCTTTGGAGTTAATGAGCCCGAGAATGCGTTCCAGATAGTCCTCCACTGCAGTGGAACCCCCGAGAGCAGAAGGAGAATTTTTACCTGGCATCGGCTGAAAAAATAAGAGACCGAGCAGAGATAGTCAACCAAATAAATGATTGCCTATTGACAGAACAATAGAATGATAGAACTAACTTAGGTTGACCTAAATTCCAACCAATTCCATGAACCGATTCGGGGCACTTTCATGAGGGAATCGCCAACCGCGTGGCGCAGAGCTCCGGCGCAGGTCTCGTTGCCGGAAGTCCATCGCAGCATTGTCGTTCCTGTAACAGCCTCGTTTTGGCGCAAGTTGGTGGCGTTCTCAGGTCCCGGCTTTCTTGTCGCGGTCGGTTACATGGACCCGGGCAATTGGGCGACCGACCTCGCTGGTGGAGCGCAGTTCGGCTACTCGCTTTTGGCTGTCGTCATGATCTCCAATTTGATGGCGATCCTGCTCCAGCACTTGTGCATCAAGCTCGGCGTCGCCACGGGACGTGATCTGGCCCAGGCGTGCCGGGACCATTATTCAACGCCAATCGTGTGGTTTCTTTGGATTCTTTGTGAAATAGCCATTGCGGCGTGCGATCTGGCCGAAGTTGTCGGGTCGGCCATCGGATTGCAGCTTCTTTTCGGGATTCCGCTGGTGTGGGGGTGCGTCATCACGGCACTGGACGTACTGGCGGTGCTTTATCTCCAAACCAAAGGCTTCCGCTATATCGAGGCTCTCGTGATCACATTGATTGCAACCATCGGGAGTTGTTTCGCTGCCGAGCTGATTTTCTCCAGGCCGAGTGTGACCGATGTTTTGCGGGGATTCATCCCCAGCCGACACATTGTCACAGATCAGGGAATGCTCTACATCAGCATAGGCATTATTGGGGCAACGGTAATGCCGCACAATCTTTACCTGCATTCATCTATTGTACAGACACGGAAATTCGAACAGACGCCGGTGGGCAAACGCGAGGCGATCAAGTTCGCCAGCATCGATTCGAGTGTTGCGCTCATGTTCGCTCTGTTCATTAATGCCGCGATCCTCATCCTGTCCGCTGCGGCTTTCCATTGGTCGGGGCATCAGAACGTGGTGGAAATTCGAGATGCTTATAAATTGCTCAGCCCATTGCTGGGAATCGGCGTGGCCAGCATCCTCTTTGCGATCGCGCTGCTCGCATCCGGACAAAACTCAACTCTGACCGGCACGCTCGCGGGTCAGATTGTGATGGAAGGTTTCCTTAACTTCCGTATCACGCCTTGGTTACGTCGGCTTATCACCCGCGCAGTGGCGATCATTCCTGCGGTGCTCGTCATCGGCATCTTCGGCGAAAGCAAAACCACGCAGTTACTTGTCGCCAGCCAGGTGGTTTTGAGCATGCAACTTGGTTTCGCCATCTGGCCGCTGATGCGGTTCACCGATGAAAAGACGAAGATGGGCGAGTTTGCCAATGCGCTTTGGCTGAAAATTCTCGGCTGGACGACTGCTGGCGCTATCATTGTGCTTAACGCGAAATTACTTTTCGACACGTTCATGCCTGACTCGATGCTCAAAGCTTTCTATGATTTTCTTGGTCTCCCAATCGCAAAATGACGAAATGCGAAAAGATAAGTAAATCGGAACGACGCAGTGTAAGATCGACATCTGTTTTGTCATTCAGACTTCGATTTTCGATTCGCCATTCGTCATTCGTGCTTCGTCATTCTTAAAATGTACCGGCATATCCTCATCCCTCTGGAAAACAGTCCCGCCGATGAGACGATTCTGATCCATATTAAGCCGCTTGCGCGCATGACCGGCGCGAGGCTGCTCCTCGTCCACGTTTCCGATGGCTGGGTGGCGCGCAATTTTAACCAACTCAAACTCGCCGAAAGTGAAGAGATGAAGGACGATCGCGCTTACCTGGAAAAACGCAGCCGCGAACTGGCCGGCGAAGGGTTTTCCTGCGACGCGGTGCTCGCGCTTGGCGAACCGTCGGGCGAGATCATCAAGATCGCGCGCGAGAAAGATGTCGACCTTATCGCAATGACCACGCATGGTCACCGCTTAATCAGTGACATTCTTCATGGCGCAACGGCGGACAAAGTACGGCACGAGGTGGACGTGCCAGTGTTGCTGTTAAAGGTGAAAAGCTAAGAAATGACGAAGGAAGGACGAGATCAAAAGGTCGCGCTGCAAGACCGACGTCTGTTTTTGTCATTCGTCATTTTATAGACGCTCGTTGAAAGTCCTTTTTCTCACGAACGAATATCCGCCCCACATTTATGGTGGCGCTGGCGTCCACGTGGGCTACTTGTCGCGCGAGCTGGCGAAGTCCATGCCGGTGGAAGTACGCTGCTTCGGCGATCAAAACTTTGAGGAGCGCAATCTTAAAGTCAGAGGATTTGAACTTGATACCACCGAATTCACCTGTCCGAAACCGTTGCAATCGGTTTTCGGCGCAGTCCGTCGCTGCACCGATTTCAACACGACAAACATCGATGCCGATCTAGTACATTGTCATACCTGGTACAGCCATTTCGGCGGCATCCTGGCAAAACTGAATTACGGAATTTCGTTCGTCATCACAGTGCATTCGCTGGAACCATTGCGGCCATGGAAACGTGAGCAACTTGGCGGCGGTTACGACTTCAGTTTGTGGATTGAGAAAACTGCTCTGGAAATGGCGGATGCAATTATCGCTGTTTCCGGCGAAACCAAACGCGACATCGAGCGCTTGTTCGAGGTTGATCCAAACCGCGTGCGCGTGATTCACAATGGGATTGATCTCGAAGAATACCGCAGGGTCGATTCAACCGACGCGCTCAAACGTCATGGGGTTAATCCGGACGAGCCGTACTTGCTCTTCGTTGGCCGGATCACCCGGCAAAAGGGGATCATTTACCTCGTGCGGGCCATTCAGTTCATGGATCCGGGTTTTCAAGTCGTGCTTTGCGCCGGCGCGCCGGATACGCCTGAGGTTGCGACTGAAATGCAAAAAGCAATCGAGCAGGCGAAAGCCAAACGTTCAAACATCATCTGGATCGAAGAGATGGTCGATCGGAACGCGGTGATCGAGTTTTATTCGCACGCGGCGGTATTTTGTTGTCCGTCGATCTACGAACCGTTCGGGATTATCAATCTCGAAGCGATGGCATGCGGAACAGCGGTCGTAGCCAGCGCGGTTGGCGGCATCAAAGAAGTCGTTGTCGATGGAGAGACCGGATTTCTCGTTCCGCTTGAGCAAATGAGCGAAAGTCCGTTTGAGCCGCTGAATCCGGAAAAGTTTTCGCGCGATCTTGCTGGGAAGATCAATCAACTCATGAAAGATCGACAACTGCGCGAAAAATTTGGAAAAGCGGGCCGCAAACGCGTCGAAGAGAAGTTCAGTTGGTCCACGATCGCGCAAAAAACGAAGGCGCTTTACCAGTCGCTCACGCGATCCATTCCGCTGAAGAGTTGAAGCGTTAAAGCGTTGAATCGACAATAAAGCGCTGAAGGTGTGAATAAGTGCACCGCTTCAACGCTTGAACTTTTTTAGCGCTTTAACGTTGCCAGTTCCATGTTTGTCGATCGGATAAAAGTTTTTACACAAGCCGGCAGTGGCGGGCGGGGATGCGTGAGTTTTCGGCGGGAGAAGTTTGTGCCCAAAGGTGGGCCGGATGGCGGCGACGGTGGGCGCGGCGGCGATGTGATCCTGCGTGCCGATCAGCACGTGGATAATCTCTCGAATTTTTTTTACGAGCCGATCATCAAAGCAAAGAGCGGCGGGCACGGCATGGGAAAGAAAATGCATGGACGCTCCGCGCCACCGAAGATCGTGAAACTGCCGGTAGGGACAATTGTTTGGCGAGCGGATGACGTTGAAGACATTCAGCCGGCGCAATCAACGCCCGTCATCCTGAGTGGACCCGAAGGATCCCGTGAGGTCGGCTTAAAGGTTTCTCCATGGGATTCCTCGACTTCGCCTGGAATGACACGTGAGCCCGTTGTCGATCTTACACGGGACGGCCAGGAGTTTGTGCTTTCTCGGGGTGGCGCGGGCGGAAAAGGGAACGTCCATTTCAAGAGCTCGCGCAATCGCGCGCCGCGCCAATACACGGAAGGCGAAGAAGGCGAGCAGGGGCATTTCCTTCTCGAGTTGCGAACCATCGCAGACGCGGGCTTGGTTGGTTATCCAAACGCGGGCAAATCCACGCTTCTGGGAAAAATTTCGGCAGCACATCCGAAGGTGGCAGCATATCCCTTTACGACATTGCATCCAATCGTCGGTGTGGTGGAATTTCCCGATTACCGGCGTGCGACGATCGCGGACATACCCGGTTTGATTGAAGGCGCGCATCACGGGCTCGGACTCGGTCATGAATTTCTCCGACACATCACGCGCTGCCGAATTTTGCTGTTCGTTGTCGATGTCGCGGGAAGCGAAGGACGGAATCCCATCGAAGATTTGCGAAACCTTCGACGTGAGGTCGATCTGTACGATCCTGGGCTGTCGAAACGGCCATGGTACATCATTGCCAATAAAATCGATCTGCCAGGGGCATCAGAAAATCTTGAAGCATTAAGAAATCAATTTCGCACGATCGACGTTACCGGTATTTCAGCGAAAACAGGCGAAGGCATCGAAGCGTTGAAAAGAAAACTGCGTATTTGGGTCGGGGAAGATATCCCACCTATTGCTGATGCGGATCGCTAAAACCGGCACAGTTATCGTCGGCGATTAAGGGGTGGACAAGTCAACCGTCCCCGGCGACACTGGGCGCTCTTGTATGGGTAAACGAGTCATAGCGAGCTATTGCTCGAGCTTTCTCAAGCCGGAGATGCTGCACATTTACCGGCAGGTAAAAGCGCTGCGTGGGGTTGATACCCTTGTTATGACCAAGGAGCTGCAAAACGCAGAGAGGTTTCCGTTTCCCGATATCGAAATCATTCCGAAGCAGCGGATGAATCTTTTGCGCCACGGATGGCTCAAGTTCGTTAAACGGCGCCCGCCGGTGGTCTATCGAGGGGAGTACCAGGTGCTGGCTTCGCTTCTGGCGCGGCGCGGCGTTGATCTGATGCATATTTATTTCGGCCACACCGGCGTGCACTTGCTTCCGTTCATCAAGGAATGGGACAAACCATGCGTGGTCTCGTTCCACGGCGCGGATGTCGCGCTAAAGGAAGATATCGCGAATTATCCAGCCAAATTGTGTCAGTTGTTCGAGGCTGTGCCGTTGGTCCTGGCCCGCTCGCAATCGCTTGCGGATCGTCTCATTCAAATCGGTTGTCCGCCGGAAAAACTGCGGATCAATCGCACAGGTGTTCCCTTGGACGAATTTCCATTCGTAGATCGACAACCTCCGGCAGATGGCTGCTGGAAAGTGATGCAAGCGTGCCGCTTGATCCCCAAAAAAGGCGTGGCGACGAGTTTGCGGGCATTCGCCGTTTTCAAAAAGGACCATCCGCGCGCTAAATTCTTCATCGCCGGGAAGGGACCGCTACAACCGGAATTAGAAATGCTCGCGGCTGGCTTGGGTATTTTCAAAGACGTTCATTTCTTCGGATTTCTTTCCCAACGGCATTTGATGGAACTTTACGCGAGCTCGCATCTATTTTTGCATCCGAGCGAGACCCCGCCCGACGAAAACCAGGAGGGAGTGCCGAACTCGATTCTTGAAGCAATGGCGACAGGGTTGCCGATTGCGGCGACCCAGCATGGCGGAATCCCGGAAGCGGTCGAGCACGGACGCACCGGCTGGCTTGTGCCCGAGGAGGACCACGTTGCGTTAGCCAACGCCATGCAGGAAATCACCCGTTCGCCTCGCGCCCTGGCCGAGATGGGATTGTACGCGCGCGCAGCAGTGGCGGCTCGATTCGGGCAGGAAGCACAAGTCGATCAGCTGGAATCATTCTATGAAGAAGCGATCGCCATGAAATCCGCCGCCGAGCCCGCGAAATCCAAGCCGATGACCCAGCTCGCTCCTCAGTTTGCCGAACGGGTGCCGGCAAAATAGCGCGCGGTTCAAGAATTTTGTTTGTCATGCAGACAAAACGCGCTTTGGTATGCGCGACGCAAGCGTCCCCTTGTGTTGAGTGCTCTGGCCTCCGCCGCCGTCGCACCGACTGAAAAGATTGGGCCGCGGCATTTCTACGAACCGAATGCAGTACTGTTTTTTTTCACGTTTATCATTGTCGATCTTTGCACTCTGTTGCGGGTGCGTTTTTGCAACATCGACAATCGCAACTGAGCTGCCGGCCCCGCCGGAAAAAGCTGAACATGAAACGCTGCCGCTAAAACCGGCGACACTCATTCATATCGGAAAATTTGCGATTACGAACTCGATGTTGGTGACCTGGATTGTCGCGGCGGGGATTATCGTTTTTGCGCAGGCAGCAACGCGAAAAATCGAGCAAATCCCCAGCGGCGCACAGAATTTTTGGGAATGGCTGGTGGAAGGTCTTTATAACTTTCTCGAGAACATCATCGGGCGCGATCTTGTCCGAAAGACGTTCTGGTTCTTCGCGACCATTTTTATTTTTATTTTGTTTGTGAATTGGTTCGGTCTGATTCCCGGCGTCGGCACGATCGGCTGGGGACATCACGACCCCGCGACTGGCATCTTTCGCGTCGATCGTCCTCTACTGCGCGGTGGAAACGCCGACCTCAATATGACCACTGCAATGGCAGCGATCTTTTTTGTGCTCTGGGTCGTTTGGGCGATCCAAGCGAACGGCGTCGGCGGGTTTTTGCGTCACCTCTTTGGCGCGAAAGGTGAGACAACGGGCATTCTCAAGCTGGTTATGGTAGTCGTCTTTTTCATGGTCGGCTGGCTTGAGGTCGTTTCGATTTTGTTTCGCCCCGTTTCTTTGAGCTTTCGACTTTTCGGAAATATCTATGCGGGCGAGAGTACGCTGGAAGTGATGTCGAGCATGGTGCCGTTTCTTTCGTGGTTGATCCCGATTCCGTTTTATTTTTTGGAGCTGCTGGTGGGGATCGTGCAGGCGCTCGTATTTACGCTGTTGACGGCAGTTTTCACTCTCTTAATCGCGCAACATGGACCGGAAACAGCACATTGAAAATTTAGGCGATTTCACAACGAGATCGTCAAACCAACCAAAGGAAAAAGTATGATGTTACAACTACTGGCAGAAATGACTGGAAGCATTCACGTTGGCCTCGCGGCCATGGGCGTGGGAATCGGTATCGGCCTTACCGGTTTAGGAATGGCAACCGCCGTCGGCCGCAATCCCGGGGCTTTCACTCCAATTCTCGTGCATGGGATTCTCGCTATCGCATTCACGGAAGCGATCGTCTTCTACGCACTGTTTCTTCTTGGCCACTGAAGCTTCATCGGCGCGGAAGTATTGCAGGCGCGCCTGAGGTTACATTATGAATATGATGATTGCCGCTGCGGCGGGAGGGTTTAGCGATATGTTGCGTGATACAGCCGAGACCTTCGGCTGGAATCCGTGGCTCTTTTTCTCGCAGGTGATCAGCTTCGTAATCGTTGCGCTTCTTCTGCGACGCTTCGCCTACAAACCGATTCTCAACGTGCTTGAGGAACGCCGGCGGCGCATTGAGGAAGGCCAGCTCAACGCGGAGAAAATTAAACGACAACTGGACGAGGCTGAAAAGCGGTATTCCGAGATTTTGGCCAAAGTGAATGCCGAAGCGCAGAAAATGATCGACGAAGCGCGTGAAAGCAGCGCGCATCTGGCCGAGCGAAAACAACAGGAAGCGATTGCGGCCGCGGAGCAAATCATTGCCAAGGCGCGCGAAGCCAGCGCGATCGAGCATGAGCGGACCATGGACTCCTTGAAGCAGGAACTCGGCCGGCTCGTAGTCGATACCACCGCAAAAGTCACGGGCAAGGTACTTACGCCCGAGGACCAACAGCGATTGCAGGAAGAAGCATTGAGTCAACTCGCCTGATGAAGATCAACAAGGAGATTCGTCAGCTTTCCAGACAAATGTTGCGGGCCAGTTTCACCGATGGACAACTCGATCAAGGCAAAATTGCATCGCTTGTGCAATCGCTGATCGCGAAAAAACCGCGCCGGTTCCTCGACATTCTGCAAAATTATAAACGTCTGCTTCGTCTCGAAATTGAAAAACGCCATGCCACGATCGAAAGCGCGAGCAAGCTGAGTTCGCAAAATTCATCGAAGATTCTTGCAAAACTAAAACAGAAGTACGGTGACGATTTGACGACGGAGTTCAGGACCGATCCAACGCTTTTGGGCGGAATGCGCATCCGCGTCGGCAGCGACGTCTGGGACGGCACTGTGCGCAATCGGCTCCAACAGCTCCAGCAGCAACTTTAATTTAACAAAATCATGAGCAGCATACTCGAAGAAATCGAAACAAAGATTGAGGGCCTAAAAACGTCGACAACGAAAAGTAACGTCGGAGTTGTGCGTGAAACGGGCGACGGAGTCGCTCGCATCGAAGGGCTGAGTGACGTCATGCTCAACGAGATGATCGAGTTTCCTCACGGAGTGTTTGGGCTGGCCTTGAATCTCGAAGAAACTGAAGTCGGCGCCATTTTATTGGGGGACAGCACAAAAATCGCAGAAGGCGACGAAGTAAAAACCACAGGGAAACTGTTACAAGTTCCGGTGGGAAAAGCGCTCCTCGGACGCGTTGTTAATACGTTGGGACAGCCGTTGGATGGCAAAGGCTCGATCAAGACCGATTCATTTTATCCGCTCGAAAAAATCGCACCGGGCGTAATCAAACGGCGCAGTGTTAGCCAGCCCGTTCAAACTGGTATCATGGCAATCGACGCGATGATTCCGATCGGGCGTGGGCAGCGCGAGTTGATCATCGGCGACCGCGCCACGGGTAAGACAACGATTGCGATCGACACGATTATTAGTCAGGCTCGACTTAACAAAGCGGGCGACAAGGGAGAGATCAAAGATTATCGGCGCCTGTACTGCATTTATGTCGCAATTGGTCAGAAGAATTCGAACGTGGCGCGCGCTCTCGCGATTCTCGAGAAAGAAGGCGCCATGCCTTACACCACGATTATTTCCGCGCCGGCATCCGATTCGGCCACTAACCAGTATCTCGCACCGTTTGCGGGCGCTGCGATGGGCGAGTGGTTCATGGATAACGGCATGGACGCGCTTATTATTTACGACGATTTGTCGAAGCATGCCGTTGCGTATCGGCAAGTCTCACTCGTGTTGAAAC
>CATPAV010000130.1 GCA_955652245.1 uncultured Candidatus Udaeobacter sp.
GCGACGCGCTGCTCCTGCTCTTTTATTTCTTTCGGGACGCCGATGATCATCGGAGAAGTGATAAGTCACCAGTGACGAGTGACAAGCTAAAACGGACCGAAGTGAATGCGACTCGTCACTCGCCCGCGCAGCCGTAGGTGGCTCCGGAGCAGCGAAGGCTCGTCACTCATCACTAGCCACTAATCACTAATTTAGCGATGGATCATCCGGCGCCATCGCAAGCATTTTATACCACGGCCCCAGATGGCGCATGATGTCGAACCAAATTTTCGGCAAGCGATCGAGCTTGATCACGGAGCGACTAGGCTTTTGCACGAGCCAAGCCTTCTGTTTCATTTCGGCCTCGAGCTGACCCGCGCCCCATCCCGCATAACCTACAAACGCGCAAATCGAGCTTGGTTTCTGAGCGGCCGCGTTGCTCGATTGCAGCAAATCGACGTTGTGATTGAGATTAAGCCCTTCGCCTTTTTCCCACTCAAACGCTGCAATTATGAGCTGATTTTTCCCAACCGGTCCGCCCAGAAAAACAGGCACATTCGCCAGTCCTTCGGGTGGTGTCTCACTTACAAGTTCGGCCACTTGTTTATCGAGCGGGCGATTAATGATGACACCGAGTGCGCCGTCATCTGGATCGTGTGCAGAAATGAACAGGACCGTACGCCGAAAATTTGGATCGAGCATGTTGGGATGAGCGACAAGCAATGAACCGGCGAGACTCCGCGGCGTTTCGCCGCCCAAATTGCGCATGCAAAACTAGAACCCTCCAAGGGAGAACGCGCAAGCGCCACCTTGCGTTTGATCATACAACGCGCTGAGATTTAAGCGGTGGGTGCGAAAGATCGACATCTTCTTTGCAATCCCGGTACCGCCTCGCATAAATTCACCGAGAATTTTGTTGCCACCAGCCGCAAGCTCGATTAGTAGCGTCAAAGTTTTCCACGATTGTTCTGGGGGGAACAGCCGCCCTTCACGTCCATCGGGCGTGGGGGGCGGTAATTTTTTTGCGGTAATTCTGAGCCTTTGAGCCGTATGAAAAAAAATTCGACGCGCCAGGTGCGATTTTCCTGGCCGATCAGTTTTACCCTGGTCGCGCTCATCACTGCGGCAGTCGCGGTGCTCGTTTTTCTGCGTCTGGAAAATTGGCCCGCCCGCGCCGCGAAACAAAGCACCGCCGAACTCGAACGGCTTGGGAAAGATTTACGTTCGGCTTTCGTCGACATCGCGCATTTGCAACCGCGAATCACGATCAACAACCGCGTCTACATGGAACAAACAACACCAGTGAGCGAACTGGTGGTTCTTTCACGGCGGATCGAGGTGGAACATGCATTTTTACATAATTGGATGGGCAGTTCGAAGCGCATAAAGCTGCACGGCACGTTCACGGTAAAAGCGGGGTTCGATTTGCAGCAGAACCTGTCAATCGATATTCGACCGGACCAAATCGTAATCCAGCTACCGCATGCTCAGATTCTCGACGTTGCACAGGACCAGGTTGACGTCCTCGCGTTTGACAACGGTTTTTGGAATCGGATTTCTGGCGACGATGTGCAAAGCGAATTGTCGATCTTGCCTCAACTCGCACGGGAAAAAGCGGCGGAAACGGGTTTATCTGTCGAAGCCGAACGCGCGTTGCAAAAACAACTCGACGAGCGCATTCACACGCCACAGCCGCTTCGACTGATTTTCACAAGCACAGTCAAGAGAGACTAGGGAATGGCGATCAGCGACGAATGCCGCGCATAATTGCTCTTCACCAGTCAGCAGTCACCATTCACTCGTCAGGCCGCCAGTTTACGGCTAAAGGAATGACGTGTCGTGGAGAACAAGACTTTTGCTTGGCGCTCTGTTCATCCTATTGGCAGTGCTGATCGTAATTTGGTTTACGCCATTCGCCGTTTCTAACGGCGTCCGCCTGTGGGTTTGGTGGAAAGGGCGGCAGGAAGGACTCATTGTCAAAATCGACAAGATCGACGCACCGCTTCTCCGTCCGGTCACGCTCCGCGGCCTGAAAGTCACAAGTACGTCGGGCAACGCATTCCGTATCGAGCTGACCGCAACGCAAGCGAGCGCCGCTTTAAACCTTAAGAGTATCTTGCTTCGCACGGGCGGCCGAGCCATCCGCAGTGTCTCGATTCAACAACTGCGTGGTGAGCTGCGGCACAGCAATCCAGCCGGACGAGCGATAACCCCGCGGGGGTGGAGGACGATGCAGACGTTGCTTCCCCAGAATCTCACGATCGGTAGTGCAGAGGTGCGCGTTGAAGATGGGCCAACTGTAATGTTGCTGCGAAATGCCTTCCTCTCAGCGAGCGAAATCGAAGCGGGGCGTTTTTACGCTGACGAAGTCATGATCGCGTCGCCGTGGTTCCGCCAAACGTTTTCACAACTACGCGGTGCGACCAGCTGGCAGGGCAATCGCCTGACGGTCGCCGCTCTTAGGTTAACGCGAGGCTTCGACCTCCAATCAATCACGGTTGATTTGTCCCGCATTGAAAAACAACGCATCGGCTTGGAATTTGATGTCGACGCATTCGGCGGAAAACTTCGCGCAAGCGCTTCGCATGAGTGGCGCTCGCCGCATTTCAATTGGAAGGTGGCGGGATCCGCCACTGACATTTCTCTCGCACAAACCTCGGAGGCGCTCGGATTCACTGATCGCGTTGACGGTTTGCTTCACGCCTGCAATTTCAGTTTTCGCGGAAATCCTGGCGAACCGGCTCGCGCGACTGCGTCGCTCTGGACTGAACTAACTGGGCTTACCTGGCGCGACCGGACAGCCGAAGCGATCATGCTCGGCGCCGCGCTCTACAATCGGCAGGTCCAGCTCCAGCAGCTTTACATCAAACAAAAAACAAACCAACTCACTTTGAGCGGCGAAGCCTCTTTCCCCTCTAATTCATCGGACTGGTTGAGTCCGGATTTTCGCGGAGATATCTCCGCATCAATCAATCATCTCGGCGATTTCGCCAGTCTGTTCGGCGCCGATCCTGGTGCCTTTGCAGGGGAGATCACAATCGAAGGAGCAATGAACGCCCGCGGTCGAAAAATCGGCGGACACATCACCGCCAGTGGCACGTCACTCCGATTTTTCAAAACCTCCGTCGATGCGTTGAACGCGAAGCTCAACTTGAAAGCAACGGAGTTGGAACTTGAACAGTTGGAACTCAACCGAAAAAGCGATTTCGTCCGCGCGCAGGGAAAAATCGACCTGTCACACGAGCACAGCTATTCCGGTATGCTCAATGCCACGATCGGTAATTTGGCAGAATATTTGTCGATCTTCCGCGGCCCTGGCGAAAACAATATTAAACCGGCGCCGGCTGATATTCAGGTAAGGATTGATTCCAGCAACTGGGACGCGCGCGGCACGATCGGTTTACCCGATTCGAGTTCGATTAATTTCACCGCCAGATTCCCTTTCCCGATCGGAACGACCTGGAATGCATTTCTGACTTTTCCGCTCAATGTTACGCTTGATTTCCCTTCAATCTTTTTCGCCAGCGCGCCTCAATTTTTTCATCCGGAGATTTTCCGCGGCGGCATTCTGAGTGGAAAACTTTCTCTCTCCGATACGTTGCACCATCCCCGCATCGTTGGCGACGCGCAGTTGCTAAACGGAAAATTGCAGAATACTTCCCTGAATCTGACGGAAGCAAGTGGTCGCGTCACTTTTGATGGAATTCGCGCGTCGCTGGATTTCTTCAATGCCGCAACGAAAGATCTCGATCTTTCATTTCGCGGGGACATTGATTTTCACGACACAAACAATCTTACGGTCGGGATTGCCGCATCAGTGCCGATCTTTGATTTGAGACCGCGCACAATCGATTGCGTGAACAAGATCGAAATCGAATCCGTTGCCGAAACGCTTGCGCCTGTCGTCGCAGAACTTGAGCTTCGGGGAGGACTCTTCCGGTCCGATTGGACGATGAATTTGAAAGAGCCGATGGGGATTCAATCAAATGGCGTTTTGATCTTGAACGAAACAGCGCGGAAATTTTCGCTCTGTCTGGGAATGGGCACGGATGAAAAAACCTTGGTGCTTGGCGCGCATCCCCGTCCCGAGCTGGTTAAACCACGAAAACCCGCGAAGCGACGCTAGCCATTTCGCTGTTCCGGCTTAGGCGTCACTAACCAGCGAGAAAGTTTTTCCTCGAGATCGCGTGTAAGATCGATACAAAAATCCGCCCCGACATCCAGATGCAAGCAATTGCCGGTGGCCCGATCAAAAAGCAACCGAACGCGGCGACGGCCCGGTGAGCTGGCAAGAATCTGCTGAACTTCCCGCAATTCATTGCTCGTCGCCGCGGGTGAAAACTGCAAAAACACGGCCGGTTCTTGGGGTATACTTGTAGATCCTTCGTTTGCGGCCGTCCCATTCGCTCTTTCTCGCGCCAGTGTTGTCACGTTTTCGGCTGTAGCACGAACAGCATCGTCACGTTTATCAAGCGTGCCTCGAATTTCCACGACGCGGCCTGGCGCGAGCGCATCTGCGACCTTCATGTAAATCTCATTCCAGAGAACAACTTCCACTGTGCCGGTCAAATCTTCGACCCATACGACGGCAAACGGCTTGCCCTCTCTCCTCGTGAATTTTTTGTCGATCTGCACAAGTGCCCCGGCGATTTTAAATGAAGCGCGGTCCTCGAGATCGCTTAACGATGCAATGGTGCGATAATTCTTGGTCGCGAAAAGATCGACATACGCGTCAAGCGGATGTCCACTGACATAAAAACCGAGCAGCTCTTTTTCATACGAAAGCTTTTCATGCTCACTCCATGGCGTGATCGGTCGCTTTCTTGACGTTGTCGGAGTGGTCGCCTCATCGAACAGCGAAACCTGACCAGCAACACGATCCCGCTGCGCCGACGCCGACGCACTTAACGACTGATCAATAGAAGCGAAAAGTTCGGCGCGATCACGGCCAAGAAAATCAAAAGCGCCGGCTTTGATAAGGCTTTCCAACATTTTTCGATTAGCAACGCGCGAGTCGAGCCGGCCGCAAAAATCTTCCAGAGATCGGAAATCACCTCGCTGTTCACGCTCGCAAATGGCGGCTGCCATTGCGCTTGTGCCGACGTGTTTGATGGCAGCGACGCCGTAGCGAATGGCATTATAGCTGCGATCGGTGATGGCGGAACGCTGGTCTGTGGCTGCCCGGCCGGGGTCATCGAACCCGGCTACAGCAAATTCCGGAATGAATTTCAAACCGCTGCGATTAACGTCCGGTGGCAGGATCGAGATGCCCATGCGCTTGCATTCGCCGACAAACACCGAAATCTTTTCCGTATTGTTGATTTCATTGCTGAGCAGCCCAGCCATGAATTCGACCGGATAATGCGCTTTCAAATAAGCGGTGTGATAACTGATCAATCCGTAGGCCGCACTGTGGCTCTTGTTGAATCCGTAACCGGCGAATTTTTCGAGCAGATCGAAAATCGCGTTTGCTTTTTTTTCCTGAATTTTGTTCGTCCGGGCACAGCCTTCGATAAAATTCTTTCTCTCCTTCGCCATCTTTTCCTTGTCTTTCTTGCCCATGGCCCGACGGAGAAGATCGCCTTGCGCGAGGGAGTAGCCGGCGAGTCTGCTCGCCGCCGCCATGACCTGTTCCTGGTAAATCATCACGCCATACGTATCGGCGCAGATTTCCTCGAGCAACGGATGTTCGTACCTGATCTTCATCAGACCTTTTTTACGTTTGATGTAATCGCCGATCAGATCCATCGGCCCTGGTCGATAAAGCGCGATCAACGCAATGATGTCGTCGATCTTGCGCACATCGAACTGTTTTGCTGTGCTGGTCATACCGCCGGATTCCATTTGGAAAAGGCCGATCGTTTCGCCGCGGTTGTAGAGCGCAAATGAATCCGCGTCGTCTAATGGAATATTTTTCAGCGAAAACTCCGGCTCTCGTGTATGGATCAATGCCAGCGTGTCCTCGATTACCGTCAGAGTTTTTAACCCGAGGAAATCCATCTTCAGCAACCCGAGATCATTGAGCGGGCCCATCGGATACTGGCTGATCACGTCGTTGCCCTTCACGTCACGGCAGAGTGGGATGTAGTCAGTGAGATCGCGATCGGCGATCACGACACCGGCCGCATGCACACCGGCATTGCGCGATAAGCCTTCAAGAATTTTGCCGTAATCAAACAACTGTTTTGTTTGCGGCTCGGTGGCGATGGCCCGCTTCAGTTCCAAGTTTTTTTCGGCAGCCGAGTCGAGCGTAATGTTCAATTCGTTGGGAATCATCCTGGCGATGCGATCGGCATCGCGGTAGCTCAGTCCCATTACGCGGCCAACGTCGCGGACCACGCTCTTTGCTTTCAATTTGCCGAAGGTAATGATCTGCGCGACTCTACGTTCGCCATATTTTTGCCGAACGTATTCGAGCACTTCGCCGCGACGCGCTTCGCAGAAATCGACATCAATATCTGGCGGGGAGACCCGATCCGGATTCAGAAACCGCTCGAAAATCAATCCGTATTGCAGCGGGTCGATGTCGGTAATGCCAAGAACGTACGCAACGAGCGAACCCGCGGCCGATCCACGACCTGGCCCCACTGGAATACTGCGCTGCTTGGCGAAGTGAATAAAATCCCAAACAATCAAGATGTAACTGAGGAATCCGGTTTTCTCGAGCACACCAAGTTCGTAGTCGAGCCGCTGCTGCAGTTGATCATCCGCTTTCGCTCGGTCGCCGTAGCGCTGCTCCAAACCCTTCGCGCAAAGATCGCGCAGAAAAGCGATGCGCGACTTTCCCTCTGGAACGAGATACTCCGGGTATTTCGATTTCCCGAGTTCGATTTCTAAATTGCACCGTTCGGCGATTTTCAATGTATTTGCGATCGCCTCAGGAAAATCGCGAAAGATTTCGCGCATTTCCTCTGAGGATTTGAAATAGAGTTCCGGCTTGTAACGCATACGATTTTCATCCTGAACCATTTTCCCGGTGCCGATACAAAGCATCACGTCGTGTGCGTCGTGATCGCTGCGGCGCAAGAAATGGACATCGTTTGCGGCGACGAGTCCGACGCCGAGATCCCTGGCGATCTTCGGCAAAATGGAATTGCACTGGCGTTGCTCTTCCATCCCGTGGTCGTGCATCTCCATGAAAAAATTGTCCGCGCCGAGAATGTCGCGATAATCGGCGGCACTCTGTTTGGCGATGTCGATCTTGTTCGCTTGAATCGCGGAGTTCACTTCGCTGGCGAGACAACCGCTGAGTCCGATCAATCCCGCCGAATGCTGCGCGAGAAGTTCCTTGTCGATCCGCGGCCGGTAATGAAATCCGTCGAGATGCGCGGTCGAGATCAGCTTAATAAGATTGTGATAACCGATTTCGTCGCGCGCGAGCAATGTGAAGTGATAGGCCGATTCGCGCATCGAATTTGGCCGATCTTTATGTGAATGGGGCGCTATGTACGCTTCGCAGCCGATGATCGGCTTGATGCCGGCGCGCTGCGCTTCCTGATAGAATTCGATCGCGCCATAGAGATTGCCGTGATCGGTCATCGCCACCGCGGGCATCTTGAATTCGGCCGCCTTTTTCATCAGCTCTTTCATTCGAATCGCACCGTCAAGCAGCGAGTACTCAGTGTGAAGATGAAGATGAACGAAAGAGTCGCGGGCCATGCACGGCCATTATAGATGCGCGATGAAACAGGGCAAGGAAGAGCAAGGTTGCATCGTCACATCGTTGGTTCGATTCACAAGTCCACGGATTCCGAATCACGAATCACAAAACCGTGCTTGCATCGTTCGCCTGATGTTGTTATGAGAGCGCGTTCGCAGAGTTTGCATCGAAATGAAAAAACTGGAAGCGATTATCAAACCGTTCAAGCTCGAAGAGGTCAAAGAGGCACTCGCCGAATTGGGAATTGAAGGAATGACCGTCACAGAAGTGAAAGGGTTCGGGCGGCAAAAAGGGCACACCGAGATTTATCGCGGTAGCGAATACACCGTGGACTTTCTCCCGAAAGTGAAAGTGGAAGTCGTGCTGGCAGACGATCTGGTGGAAAAAGCAGTGAGCGAAGTCGTGCGCGCCGCCAAGACCGGCAAAATCGGCGATGGAAAAGTTTTCGTTCTTCCAGTGGAGCACGCCGTGCGCATCCGCACGGAAGAGATCGGCGAGAAAGCGGTGTAAATGTGGGAAGGGCCTTGGCGCCCCGACGATCGCCGCATCGGCAGCTCCCGCATTGCATTTAGTGATTTAGCGAATTAACGATTTAGCGATTTAGCGATTTTCCATTAGTCCAACACTCCACCACTCCAAAACTCCAACTCAATCCCATGGCCAACAAGAAAACTCCATCCGACGTCAGCAAAATGATCAAAGACCACGACGTAAAGCTCGTGGATTTCAAATTCACCGATCTCCCCGGCACCTGGCAGCATTTTACGACGACGCTCACCGAATATAACGACGATATTTTTACGGAAGGGCTCGGCTTTGACGGCTCAAGCATTCGTGGATGGAAAGTGATCAACGCATCGGACATGCTCGTCATTCCCGACCCGACGACGGCGTGGATCGACATCTTCAATGCCGAACCGACGCTCAGTTTGATTTGCACGATTGTTGATCCGATCACGCGCGAGCCGTACGATCGCGATCCGCGAGGCGTTGCCGAAAAGGCGGAAGCTTACTTACAAAGCACCGGCATCGCTGACACTGCGTTCTTCGGCCCGGAAGCGGAGTTTTTCATCTTCGACGACGTTCGCTTCGGCTACACGGCGAATTCGTCATTTCATCAAATCGATAGCGCCGAGGGCCATTGGAACAGCGCACGTGAGGAGTTTCCGAATCTTGGTTACAAAATTCGGGCTAAAGAAGGTTATTTCCCTGTTCCGCCGATGGACACGTTGCAAGACATCCGCAATGAGATGGCACTGGAACTGGAGAAAGCCGGCGTCCCGATCGATAAACAGCATCATGAAGTCGCTACGGCCGGGCAGGCCGAAATTGATGTGCGTTTCGCCCCGCTCAAAGTGATGGGCGACTCGATGCAGTATTACAAATACATCATTCGCAACGTCGCCAGGAAACATAATAAGACGGTCACGTTCATGCCGAAGCCGCTTTTTGCCGATAACGGCTCGGGCATGCACACCCACATATCGCTCTGGAAAAATGGCAAACCGCTCTTTGCTGGGAATGGTTACGCGGGTTTAAGTGAGGCGGCGCTCTTCTTTATTGGCGGGATTTTGAAGCACGCCCCCGCGCTCACCTGCATCACGAATCCGACCACGAACAGCTTCAAACGCCTCGTCCCGGGATTCGAAGCACCGGTCAATCTCGCCTATTCCGCCCGCAATCGCTCCGCCGCCATTCGCATCCCGACTTATTCCGCCAGTCCAAAGGCGAAACGAATTGAATTTCGCACGCCCGACGCTTCGGCGAATCCTTACATCGCGTTCTCCGCAATGCTGCTTGCCGGTCTTGATGGAATCCAGAACCGCATCGATCCCGGCGATCCGCTCGACAAAAATCTTTACGAACTGCCGCCGGAAGAGCTGGCGCAAGTTGCGAGCGTGCCCGATTCGCTTCGCGGCGCAGTCGAAGCGCTCCAAGCCGATCATTCCTTCCTGCTACGCGGCGACGTCTTCAACGAGGACTTCATCGCCAACTGGATCGACATGAAACAAAAAGAATACGACGCGCTGCGCCTCCGGCCGCACCCGTATGAGTTTAGTATGTATTACGACGTGTGATCCTGGGGGGAGCGGCTTGTGGCGTGCGTTATCAATTTGCGAAGCGGCCGCGAAGACAGAGATCGAAAACGGAGTAAACCGTGAACGATCCAGAGAAGACAACGGCAACCCAACCTTCCCTCTACGAGCGGCTTGGCGGAATTTATAGTATCGCGACCGTGGTCGATGATTTTATCGACCGTATCATGACTGACCCTCGCCTGAACGCCAATCCGGCGGTCAACGAGGCACATCATCGGGTGCCGCCAGCGGGTTTCAAGTATCTGGTTACCGAAATGGTCGGTTGGGCCGCGGGCGGCCCCCAGAAATATACTGGACGCCCGATGCGCGAGTCTCATCAGCAGCTGAACATCACACCCAAAGAGTGGGATGCTTTCATGGATGACTTTCAACAGACACTCGCCAAATTCGGCGTGCCCGCTGCGGAGCAAGCGGAATTGAAGGCTATCGTTAACAGCACCTACGGCGACATCGTGATTGCCAAATCGTCACCGGATTGACCTGTACCATATTCAAAAAGGAAATCTAAAATGAGCATCATCGGAAAGGTCGATAGCCTTTGGCGTTATCCCGTCAAAAGCATGCGTGGCGAGGAGTTGGATGAAGCTTTTGCGGGTTTCTCAGGAATTTATGGCGACCGGCTCTTCGCCTTCAGGAGCTCGGCCAGTCCGAAGGGGTTCCCATATCTGACAGCCCGCGAGCAGCAAAAACTTCTGCAACACCGTCCGCGCTTCCGTAATCCCAACAAAGCAGCGCGACCCGTCAATTTGGCCGAAGCCGAGAGCTTGGGCGCGACTCCGGTTTCAGCCGATCTTACGGAATTGATTGTCGATGTTGAGACACCGGGTGGAGAAAGCCTTGCGATTGATGATCCTGCTTTGATTGACACTCTTCGCGATGGGATCGATCAAAAGCATCAACTCACACTGATGCGATCGGAGCGGGCCCTGACCGATTGCCGTCCGGTATCGATCTTTAGTTTGCAATCGGCGCGGCAATTGGCCGAAGAGACGGACACGCCGGTCGATAAGCGCCGGTTCCGAGCAAATATCTATGTGGATTTAACGTCCGCCGAAGGTTTCGCTGAGAACGAGTTTGTCGGTCGATCCGTCCAGATTGGGCCGAAGGTGGTTGTTAGGATTCTGGAGCGCGATCCGCGCTGCATGATGATCACGCTCGATCCCGACACCGGAGAAAAAACGCCGACGCTACTGAAGAAAGTAGCGCAAGCTCACGATGGCATGGCGGGTGTTTATGGTGCTGTGCTGGTGGAAGGGACGCTGCGCAAAGGCGATCCGGTGGAAGCGTTAGAGTAACGCATCCTCGTCGCGGCGGGCAGCTCGCATTTTTCTTAACAAACGGTTAGTAAACGCCTCATGTACGAACATCGAAAGCAGCCTCTCCTCAGCGCGGCTAAGTTTGCAAAGCGAGTAATTCGCCATTTCATCCTCGCGCTCCTTGTCCTCGCCGTAGGTTTGGGAATCGGAGTATTGGGGTATCACCGCCTAGGTGAGCTGAACTGGATTGATTCGCTCCTGAATGCTTCAATGATTTTAGGCGGCATGGGGCCTGTAGATGCTCTCCATTCTTCGGCGGCCAAAATATTTGCTTCCTGTTACGCTTTGTTCTCCGGGCTGGCTTTTATCGGCGTAGCATCCTTGATCGTGGCGCCGTTTGCACATCGCATTTTGCACCGCTTCCATCTCGATAAAGAATAAGAGATCCCACGTTTTTCATTTTTCCCTGCACGCCCAGGCCCATCCAATCATTCCAAACGCACGTGAAAGAAAAAATATTATGACAAAGACATACCTTGCACTCCTCGTTCTCACGGCTGGTGTACTTAGCTGCAACCAGCTTGCCTGCGCCGCCGATCCGACCCATGTCGACCAAGCGATCGTACCTCCCGCCGAAGCGATGTCCCGACTGAAAGAGGGCAATGGACGCTACACAAGCGGCAATCAGCAGCATCCACATGAGTCGAGCGAGGAAAGAATACAGTTGGCAACCAACAGCTATGAAAACGCGAGCCTGATCTTTCCAGAGATGACAAAGCGGCGCGAGGAACTAACAAAAAGTCAGCACCCGTTTGCGATCGTTCTAGGCTGCGCTGATTCGCGCGTTCCGCCTGAGATCGTGTTTGATCAAGGGCTCGGCGATCTATTTGTGGTGCGCGTTGCAGGCAACGTGATCGACGATCACAGTCTTGGCAGCATTGAATATGCGGTCGATCATCTAGGGGTGCGCCTCGTCGTGGTGCTCGGACATCAGAGGTGCGGCGCCGTCAAGGCTGCAAAGGAAACGATCGCCGCCAAAACCAAAGCGCCTGCCCACATTCAGTCGCTCGTCACGGCCATCCAGCCGGCGGTTGAAGCGACACTCAAAGACGACCTTGAAGCAACGGTCGAAGCGAACGTAAAGAATGTCACGCAGGCGCTGCGTTCATCCGTGCCGATTCTCAAACCCAAAGTTGATTCCGGTGAGCTCAAGGTCGTCGGCGCTTATTACAGCCTCGATACCGGTTCGGTCGTTTTTTTAGATGAAAAGTAAGCCGGTACAAAAAGTAGCGAGGTTCGCTTGAGAGCGCCGCAGTTGATTTTGCGTCGCCAGTTTCTTTGCGCGACATGAATGCCGGATATGGCAACCGGCGAAACGATCGAATCGTACGTGCCCGCGCGGCTCGACCGGATGCCGTGGAGCCGATGGCATTGGCTAATTGTTGTCTCGCTGGGCGCCACGTGGATTCTCGATGGTCTCGAAGTCACGCTCGCCGGCTCGTTAGGCGGAATCTTAACACGCCGTGAGACTCTCGGATTAAGCGATACCCAGGTCGGCGCCAGCGCTACGTTTTACCTCGCCGGCGCCGTGCTCGGCGCGCTCCTTTTCGGTTACGGAACGGACCGGCTCGGACGAAAGAAATTATTCTTCATCACGGTCGCGGTCTATCTAATCGCAACGGGATTGACGGCGTTTTCCTGGAATTTTGCGAGCTATTCCTTTTTTCGCGCGCTGACCGGCGCGGGCATCGGCGGGGAGTATGCGGCGATTAATTCGGCAATCGACGAACTGATTCCGGCGCGCTTACGCGGTCGTGTGGATTTGATGATCAACGGCTCCTACTGGCTTGGCGCGGCCCTTGGATCGACAGCGACAATAATTCTTCTCGATTCGCGCTATTTGCCGATCTGGTTGGGTTGGCGCTGCGCATTTGGGATCGGCGCGACGCTTGGTCTCGTCATAATTTTCTTTCGTCGTTGGATCCCGGAAAGTCCGCGCTGGCTCATGATCCACGGACGGAATCCTGAGGCGGAACAGATCGTTGGTGAAGTCGAACGAACGATCACGACGCATCCGGAAACGCCGTCTGCACACGACGCGCCGCCCACACGGATTCGAACGCGCACTCATACGCCGTGGTCGGAAATGTGGAATGCAATCGTGCACGAGCACCGGCGGCGTTCGCTGCTCAGTTTTGTACTGATGCTGACGCAGGCCTTTTTTTATAACGCGATCTTTTTCACCTACGCGCTCGTATTGATCCGATTTTACTCGGTGCCGGAAAAAAATGTGGGCAGCTATTTGTTGCCGTTCGCTCTGGGAAATGTGCTCGGGCCGCTGTTGCTCGGGCATTTGTTCGACACCATCGGCCGTAAACAAATGATCACCGCCACCTATGGACTAGCGGGGATTTTGCTCGCAGTGACCGCCTGTCTTTTTCACGCGGGCATTCTAACTGCGCAAACGCAAACACTGGCGTGGACGGTAATCTTTTTCATCGCCTCGGCAGCGGCGAGTTCGGCTTATTTGACGGTGAGCGAGATTTTCCCGTTGGAAATTCGAGCTCTGGCGATCGCGATCTTTTACGCGATCGGAACGCTGGCAGGCGGAGTCGGCGCTCCCGTGTTGTTTGGGTGGATCATTGGCACGGGATCGATTACCGCATTGTTTATCGGATATCTCGTTGCCGCGGGATTAATGATTCTTGGGGCACTGGTCGAAGCGTGGATCGGCGTGCCGGCCGAACAGCGATCACTCGAAGATGTGGCCGCGCCGCTTTCCAGCCGCGGATTGTAGCGGGCGCTACGGGAGTGTTGGTTTGATTTCATCCGACGGCCACAGACCGCCGCTACATTGCACCGTCAGCTCACGGGTGTGAATTGGGCCCGCCGGCGTCAGTTTGCTCGAATAAAGATGAAATGAATCGACCCGGATCATTCCCGCATCGAGATCGGCATTCGCTTTCAGAAATTTCCGCACTGTTTGCGGCGAGATGCGCTGGCATCGCGCGAGGGTGACGTGTGGATGGAACGGCCGCAACTCCGGCTCAAGCCCCGCAGCTAACGCGCCTTCCTGCATCCGTTTGTGCAATTGGAAAAGATGGGGATGTCCGCGACCGACGCCAATCCAAATAATTTTCGGCTCATCTTTCGGTGGAAACATTCCCACACTAATGATCGGCAGAAAGAAAGCGCTGAAAACAATTGCGCTCAACTTTTCTCGGAATGTTAGATCGACATCGTCCGGGACATCACCAAAAAAACCGAGCGTAAGATGCATCTTTTCAGGTTCAATCCAGCGTACGCCGCGAATTTGCGGATCGAGATCGACAAGGAGACGTTTGGTTGATTCCGGCAGATCAATCGCGACGAAGAGCCGTTTGCCTGTCATTTCGCTATTCGCGGGGGCATTTCGTTATTACGCAAGGTGGCGCGATCGGCGAGCCGCGTCATCCATGCAGGAACCAGGCGTCGGGTTTCAGATCCCGTGCGCGATTCATCGCCTTCATTCTTATCCGCCGCTTTGGGTAGAAAACAGTTCACGATTTTCATCCCGTAGCCTGTCAGATTCGGAAAAAGTGCATTCCCAAGAACGGCTGTTCGCGCGGCATATGTGAGCGTGAGCGAGGGCTGACCACGACGACAGGCAGCGAGAATTTTTCGCCCAGCGCGCTCGGCATTCATGGAGATCAACGGCGCTCCAGCGGAAGCCGCGAACCAGGCAAATTCGGAATCATGCCTGCCTTTGAATTTTGCATTCACGTGCGAGCCGGTTCGCATCATTCCTGGAGCGACAGTTGTTACATAAATTTTGTCCAGGGCGAGTTCGGCCCGAATGGCATCAGAGAAACCGGTGAGCGCAAATTTGCTCACGCTATAGGCTGCGAGATGGGGCACGGCGATTTTGCCGGCGATGGAGGAGATATTAACGATGCGACCACCGCCCCACGTCCGCATCTCGGGAACAACTTCCGAGATCAATGCATACGGCGCCCAAAAATGCACCGCCATCGAACGTTCGAAATCCTCTCGCGTCATGTGCTCGAGCGGACCGACCTCGATGATGCCGGCGTTGTTAATCAAGATGTCGATCTTGCCGAAGCGATCGATGGTTTGACGGATGGCAGACTGAATTTGTTCGGAATCGAGCAGATCGCATTGAATGGTAATCACCCGACCGCCACGTCCCGCCAGGTCAGTTTTTGCGCGGATCAATTCCTCATTGTCCCTCGCAAGGAGCGCAACTTTGCCGCCTGCAGCACAAATTTGTCGCGCCAGCACCAAACCGAGGCCACGCGATCCGCCGGTGATAAGCGCAACTTTGTTTCTTAGGGAGAAATGCAGCGTCCGGATTATTCGAAGAGTTAGCCAAGCAGCGAAAACAAGGGCGACTGCGAGTAGGAGAAAGCGGCTGTTCATGTTCGACATCACAATTCAGCAGAGGCCGCTTCGCGGCAAGGTGCCGCGAAGAACAGGCTGGCAGCCAGCGCTGCCTTGCGCGCATCAGTCAATCGATTGTCGATCTAGCCGTGTTTGCGATTGAAGCGCGCAACTTCGCGCGCCGTCTCGCGATCAATCGCCCGCTTTTTCAGATCGGCGCGTTTGTCGCGCGCGACTTTACCCTCCCCGACACCGAGCTCGGCTTTGAGTCTTCCATTTTTCCAATAGAGCTTCAGAACCACGAGAGCGCGTCCGGCAACCTGGGTCTCGCCGTAAAGCTTGTCGATCTCTTGTCGATGTAACAAGAGTTTCCGGACGCGTTTCGCGATCGGAATTTCGTGGCTGGCTTTTTCGTACGGCTGGATATCGGCGTTGTATAGAAATGCTTCGCCGTTTTCGATGCGCGCAAAAGCATCGCTGATGTTCGCCTTGCCAGCACGGATTGATTTAACTTCGCTGCCCTTGAGCTCGATGCCGGCTTCGTAGCGCTCGCGAATATGAAAATCGCGCAGCGCCTTGCGATTGATGACGGAGTCAACTGCCATATCGCAGACAGGCTGGAAGCCTGTGCCACAGACTAGGCGCCGTCCGACGAGCCTTCGAGCGATTCGTAAGTAAGCTTGCCCGCGATAATTTCCCTGAGCGCGATATCGGTAAGCGACACGCGCGGACCAACCTCCACCATCGGTCGATGTCCCAAACCGAGCTGGCGCACACGCTTGGAGACAACATTGATCAGAAGTTGCTGATTCGGGATCACTTGGGCTGCTTCCTGGAGAAGTTGGGTCGTCATATGGCGCAAGGAACGGACGGGGCGGAATGCTTCCGTCGGGAATTGAAGAATGATCGGCACGCTGCCTGCGAGAGCGGATGGAGTGAGCGGCGGCGCGAGCATGGTAAAAATGAGTGTTGATTTTCGAAGTTAAGCTGCGGCTTGTCAATGGATTTGTTAGAGGATCGCCGGCATCCAATCAGATTCTGCAATCACGGACCGGACTATGTCCGCCATTGGCCGACCCAGGTGCTCCATCCGTAAAATCCAAACGGAACGAGCCTCCCAGCCGCTACTAGTTCGTTAACCTGCGCCTGCCTCGGTACTGCCTTCACGCACGGTCCGAAATAATCATCGATCACAAGCCAACAACCGTCGGCCAGTAGATCGCCATAGCAATCCAGGTCCCGGCGCACATTGCCATCCGCGTCGAAAATGAAGAGGCCCACTTCCCCGTGGCCCAACATCTGCCGAATGGCTGATATGGTCGTCTCTTCGAACGAGTAACCATTGATCAAAGCAACACTCTCGGATACGCCGAATCGCGCCAGATTCTTCTTTAGATCCTTGAAGATATTTCTGCTGGGTATGCGACGGTGCTTCAATCCTCCTCCGGCCTCCACGCTGATAATTTTCTTCGGCGTGTCAGACTCGCTCGCTCCAAATGCGGCGGCGACTGTTGATCCACCAATGTACGCGCCGATCTCCAGCACATTTCCCGGAGCAAACTTCGCAAAGTGATAGATGAGAAGCAGCACATCAAGGTGCAACATCGATGCAGCCGACCCGACCTTTTCCAAACGTTGGCGTATTTCCTGACTCCGATATTCCGTCAACTGGTACATCAGATTGAGGACGTCTTCGGTGTGGACAGACTCGCTCACAGGAGAATCGCGCTGAGATTGTATGATCACTGGCCCCTTATTATACTCGCCATTGGCCGACCCAGGTGCCCCAGCCGTAATATCCAAATGGAACAAGTCTTCCAGCGGATACGAGTTCGTCGACCTGTGCCCGGAGTGGCGTTGCCTTCGCGGCGGGCCCACAATAATCGTCGATCACAACCCAACAACCGTCGGCGAACAGGTCGCCATAGCAATCCAGGTCCCGGCGCACATCGTTGTCTGCATCGAAAGTGAAGAGGCCCACTTCCCCGTGGCCCAACATCTGTCGAATGGCTGATATGGTCGTCCCTTCGAAGGAGTAACCGTTGATCAAAGTAACACTCTCGGATACGCCAAATCGCCTCAGATTCTTTTTCAGATCGATGAAAATATTCCTGCTGGGTATTCGGAAATGTTTCAATCGCCCTCCGGCTTCGACGCTGATGATCTTTTTTGCTCCACCGGATTCGCGCACCCCAAATGCGGCGGCAATCGTGGATCCGCCAATATAGGGTCCGATTTCCAGGACATCTCCTTGTGCAACCTTGGCAAAATGATAAATCAGAAGCAACACATCGCGATGTAACATCGATACGGCGCGGCCGACTTTTTCCAAACGATGGCGTATCTCCTGATTTCGATACTCCATCAGCTTGTACATCAGATCGATTACGTCATCGGCGTAGGCGGCGTTGCTCAGAGCAGAATCGGGCTGAGAGAGCACGGGCCGATTTTACTGGCGTGACATAAAGGGCGCAAGCTGCTCATCCTCTTGAAAGTTCGAAGCGCTTGCCAGAGGCTGCGAAATACGCGAAGTAAGGACGCGCGCCACGACTGGCGTGCGAGATATTGCGATCAGTTCGGGCTGTGGCTCAGCTTGGTAGAGCGCCTGGTTCGGGACGAGCGAATACTCAGAGCGAAGATTCGTTTTCCCTTCGTAGAGAACCATTAGGAACGGTCGGGAATAGATCGACAGACCCGTGAAAAGGCACGTGAACCAATTTTCAGGCTCCGTAAAACCGCGCCCAAAGTCGTACATACCAGGGTTGACGACGTGAAAGTGGAAATTTCTTCCGCACTTCGGCAAGTATCTCATCGTGTTTGAGGCCTTGTGCATTCAGGCGATTGATTTTGTTGCTCAGCAGTTCACCTTGTTTCTGCGCGTGGGTCGAAATTAATGCTATCCATGTGGCAAGGATCAGTCTCCATAGGTTTCGCAAAACCCATGGGAGGACCAGGGCGGCAATGATAGCAACGATCCATTTCCAGTTCATTTGGCGGCGCCCCTGCCATATACATCTCCGCGAGACCATTTGGCGCGCGCCTCTTCAAGTTGATTGCGACTAGCCATTTGGTGGGCACGAATGAGCGTATGGATCCCATGATGTCTGCGGAAAACGGAAAGGGATCGCCTGCCTGCCTCGCGCCATGGGCTACTATCTCCAGCGCCTCTTGCGGTCGTCCACCAGTCCACGCGAAAGTAAGCACTGCAAGTCGGACCAGTCCGTCAAGGCCCCATGTGCGAGCTACC
>CATPAV010000131.1 GCA_955652245.1 uncultured Candidatus Udaeobacter sp.
ATCGAAGAGGGAGCAGCGATTGCAAGAATGAGGGGGGCGGTGTTAGGCGGCTATCTTCGTTCTATTGCTTCGAAAAACGATTGCCATGCTTTTTGGATTAGCTGCCTTCTCGGATTCCCCTAAAGTCTCTGAGATTACTGCGCTCTAGTCTCCGGGAGCTTGAAGCCGACATAAGCACCAGCGCCGATTCCGAGCAGACCAAGCAACGTCGCGCTGAACTGCGGCATCGCCAATTCATTGTAAACATTTGCGACAAATATTAGTCCCAGGATAAGTGTCCAGACAAAGATCTGGAAGCGGTGAAAACTGATCAGGTTGTTTTCCGCGAGCAGGTCATACATCACCCCTTTCCATGTCGGCCATGCGAAGTAGGCACTTTGCCAGCGGTAATTCGCGAGTCGTTCCCGCACTTCATTCTGCTGCCGCTCATTGTTGTCCAGCGCGTGCTTGTCCGACGGGGATATTAAGGCGCGTGCTTTCTGTAGCGCTCCAGCTCTTTCTGAGTGTCGGCTCGCAGTTTCTTCAGCTCCGCCAGCACTTCGAGGTGTGGACGTGTGACATCGACGATCGGCTGATTGCCGGAGGAGTCTGCCTAAATTGGTTTGCTGGCGTCGACGAAGGCGGAGCCCAATGCCGTGCCAGCACTAATCCCAATCAATCCCAGCACCGAGGTATTAAGTGTGTCCATGTCGCCGGTCACGATCCAAAGAAAGAAATAGGAGGCGATCACGAGGAAAAACCAGAACGCCATCTGCCCGCGTGCCAGGCTGTAAGGCCTCTGACCATCCGGCCGGCGTGGCGCGGACGCATCGCGAATAATATGGGTGTGCCGGGCCAGCCCGAGAAAGGCGATCAGCGCTCCGAGAATAACGATCAAGCCGAAAGCGGTGCGAAACTTCGGAATGACCGTCAAATAAAACTGTTGATCCTTTTCGGTAACTTGTTTGGGATTCACCCACGAATCGATTTCCTCGCCATTAGCGAATCCCACCGACACGATCACCTTGCGGTTGAGGACCGGTTGGTTGAGCAGGTGCGACCATCCGGGCTTCGAGCTGTCATTGCGGACAAGCGAAAAACCGACCGTCGTCCTTGTATATTCGACGGACTTGTCCGTGAATTCCTGTCCTTCGTACCAATAAATTGGCGAAACGCCCTTGAGCGGGAAATGATCGAGATAAAGGATGAGATCCTTTATCTCGTGATTTTGTGGTTTCTTGTCTCCAAGGGAATTGACCCAGTCCTTGAAATTAATAATGTCGACCCAAATCTCGTCGCCGCGTTGCGCGTAAACGACGTTGGCTGTTCGTTGTTCGTCATTCCATCTGTGCACTCCCACCGCGCGCACGGAAGGATGCTCGGCCGCGCCTTTCGCGGCAGGCGTTCCCGAAGGCGTGGGCGTTTCCTCCGCTGCCATCAGCGCGGACGGGAAACGCAGAACCAACCCACAAAAGCCAATCAAGAATAATAAACATAGACTCAGACGTTGCCGTTTCATGGGCCCCTTCGATCACTTGGCTTCGGTCATATCTATTTTCCGGACTCACTCTCAAAGCGGCGACGAATAAAGAGAAGGTCCTTCCCTCTCCACAGGATGACTGACTTATTTGGCTCGTCAGCCGTGTCGTAAGGATGCGCTCGTGGATTGCACAATGACAAGTCCTTTTCTCGACTGACTCTGGTACGCGCCGCTACTTTCTAGCCGCGAGCCCGGCGGCACAATCGGGTTGCGGGCCGCCTGCTGCGCCGCCACGTTTCCGCTGCATGAGCAATTCGCGTCCGATTGGCGTTTTTGATTCCGGAATTGGCGGACTTACCGTTGTCAAGGCGCTGCGCGACCTGCTTCCTAACGAAAAGATTTTTTACCTCGGCGACACGGCGCGCGTTCCGTATGGCGGAAAAAGTGCGAGCACGGTCGAGCGCTACAGCCTCGAGATGACAGACATGCTGGTTGACGAAGGCGTGAAAACCATTGTGATCGCATGCAACTCGGCGTCGGCGGTGGCGTTGCCGAAACTAGAGAAAACTCTGTCCGTTCCAGTCGTTGGCGTGATCAAGCCGGGCGCGCAAGCAGCTGTCGCCGCGACGCATAATCGGCATATTGGCATAATCGGAACGCGCGCAACGATCAAAAGCGGCGCGTATGAGAAAGCGCTGCGCGAACTCGATCCCAAGATCGACATCTCCACGCGCACTTGCCCATTGCTCGTTCCGTTCATCGAAGAAGGCTGGCTCGAAGACGATCTGACCGACCAGATTATCGCGCGTTACCTTGAGCCGCTTGTGCGCGAAGGGGTCGACACACTAGTGCTCGGCTGCACGCATTATCCATTACTGATCGACGCACTTTCTCGCGCGCTCGGCGAGAAGGTGAAACTAGTGGATTCTGCGCGCAACTGCGCGACCGCCGTACAGGAGCTTTTGGATCGAGAACAACTGCGCACGCCGTCGGGGACTTCGGGTGGTTTGGAAGTCGCGCTAACCGATCTGCCCGATAGTTTCCTGCACGTCGCGCGAGATGCATTGCACCTGGATATTGGCGAAGTGCACCTGCGCGATGTGCTTCATCCAGCGCCGCATTGATTCAACGCCGAGATCGTTTCTGGCGTGCAAGCTGATCACGCTGCGCTTTCGGCAAAGCGCGCACGACCAAGTCATACGAGTGCTCGATCATTTTGCGTAGTTCTGCTTCCGGAACTCCATTGTCGATCTCGACCGTGTTCCAATGTTTTTTATTCATGTGATAACCGGGTCGGACTTGTTCGTATTGATCGCGTAACTCGAGCGCCACATCGGGATCACATTTCAAATTCACGGTTGCTGGAATCTCATC
>CATPAV010000132.1 GCA_955652245.1 uncultured Candidatus Udaeobacter sp.
CAATCGGAGGAGCTTGCCTTCCGTTTCGGCGATATGGAATTGCTCGGTGCGCCGCACGATCTCCCCTCAAAGTCTGAAGTTGCCCGTTCTGCTCGTTGATGAGCAGTTTGAGTAACCGACCTGTGAGCCGCTAAAAACTTCGCGTAGCCGATTGCGTCGCTCACCGCATCCTAAGATCGATACGCGAATCACGCCCTCCCGGCACGACCTTCAACACCAGCGGACAAGGACAAACAAGGGCGAATTTCGGCGTATTTGTTATGTCCATTTGTTATGCTTTCCGAGCCTGCTTTCGTAAGTCACTCAAAATCAAGGAAGCGGAGGGGGTGAGATTCGAACTCACGAGGCCTTTCGGCCTTCCGGTTTTCAAGACCGGCGCAATCAACCGCTCTGCCACCCCTCCGACCTGAGCGAGTGCGCGCAGCCAGAGCAATTCATTACTCCATTACTCCATTACTCCAAGTGGAATCGCGGAGTCTTGGAGTGGCGGAGTAATGGAAATGACAGTGTGTGCGATTTCCTGAAACGACTCACACGCTTTTCCAGTCGGAACAGTCCCAGCCGAGAAGTTTCTCGAGCCGATCGATATCACTCTTGTAATGATCGACAAGATATTGTCTTTCACTGCGGGTCATCTTGCGCACATAAGGCGTCGAACCAGTTTCGACATTGTTTAAATTTTGTAACGGCTCGATACCGATAAAATTGCAGACCGCATCAAGCGTCTTGCGTGCCTCGCGCCGGAAGTGTTCAAACTTTATCACCTTGACGTGCTCGCGAGGAAAGTATCGGAACACTCTCTCAATTTGGTCCGCGTAAAAGCCTCGGTCCACATAGGAGAATTTGCGCAGTTGGAAAGGCATTGCCTCTCGGGCGCGATTTTTTTCCTCCTGCACTGCCGCCAGGAAATCGAGACTCTCCAGATGTCGATCTCGTTGCATATTCCAGTGGGAAAAGGCGCGTTCCGCCGGGTTGCGCAACAAAATGAGAAGCTTGATCTTACTGTTGTAGTTGCAAATCCGTTCCATGGCGGATTTCCAATAGATATAAATGGGCGTGCAGGAGCCGAGGAGAATCGACTTTCGCTTCCGCAGGCATCCTCGTTGCAAGGGGGCATAATCAATCTCGCTCTTGGCAAAACGTTCCTCGTCATCAAAAAAATGGCGGGCTGGCTGGACGCTCGTGTGCAACTCGTCTTTATGCGGCATCTTGATCTTTGGATGGGCCTCCAGAAAATCGGCCAGTGCGCTCGTGCCAGCTTTTTGCGCGCCCGCAATGATAAAATCCAACTTCTCGATCGATGGCTGCTTGGATTTAAGAAGCACGGGAACTGGTCCGCTAAAGTGGTTAGCACCTTCGAGAAGACGATGTCCGATGTCAAGGTGTCGGACCATGTTGGGATGCTCTCGTAACGAAAACTCGGAAAGATCCAACGCGAAAAATAGCTCGACCAGCAATTATGTTCATGTGAACTTAGATTCGTGGAGAAAGGAATTCAAACCGGAAAAACGAAGTTTGTGCCAATCGTTGATGAAACGCCGCCGCCTTCGTCCACCATCCGTGGGCGAGGCGCCTCCTGGAGTCCAGCCAACCGCTTTGAGAAACTCCATGTCGATCTTGGTGACGTTGATGTTGTTGATGTCGATCTTACGCAAGACGAGCGGCCGCGACCTGTGACGCAATATTTTCGCGATGGTTCGCGAAGCATTATCACGCGTAACAACAGCCCCGATGTAGGTTTCGAGACGAGTGTGAATCCATACCGCGGTTGCGAGCACGGCTGCATTTATTGTTATGCGCGCCCAACTCACGAATATCTTGGGTTCTCCGCCGGGCTCGATTTCGAGAGCAAAATCATAGTGAAAATGAATGCCGCGGAATTGTTGCGAGCGGAACTGGGATCGCCGCGCTGGGACCCACAGATATTGGTGATGAGCGGCGTGACCGATCCATATCAACCCATCGAGAAAAAATTGCGAATTACGCGCAGTTGTCTCGAGGTGCTCGCAAAATTTCGTAATCCAGTGGCGATCATTACAAAAAATCGCCTCGTGACGCGCGATGTCGATCTTTTGCGCGAACTCGGAAGTTATAACGCGATCGCGGTAAACATTTCAGTCACTTCGCTCGATCCGAATTTGCAGCGCGCGCTCGAGCCGCGCACATCAATTCCGAGTGCACGTCTCGACGCTGTCTCGCAACTCCGCCACGCGGGAATTCCGGTTGGCGTGATGGTTGCGCCGATCATTCCCGGACTGACCGATCACGAAGTTCCGAAGATTCTCGAAGCGTGCGCCGAAGCTGGGGCACAATTTGCCGGGTACACGATCGTGCGTTTGCCGTGGGCAGTCGCGCCGCTTTTCGAACATTGGCTCGACGAACATTTTCCCGATCGGAAAGAGAAGGTACTCGGGCGGATTCGACACTTACGCCGAAACGATCGGCTCAATGATTCACAGTGGCACACGCGCATGACAGGCGAAGGCGTGTTTGCCGAACAAATCGCGTCGCTTTTTGAGGTTGGCTGTCGTCGTGCCGGAATTGGTGCGCGACCAAAGCTTTCAACGGCCGCATTCCGGGGCACGATAGAACAATTGACATTACTTTAGTCCATTGCTGAATCCTCGAATTCGTGGCTTCTGAAAGCGTGAGACTGCCCATTTTATGCTTCTCGGAGATTGTGTGCGGCCTTAAACTGAAGTCGGCTCTAAAACAGAGCGGCAATCAATCGGACGTTGTTTCCATACAAGCCAAATTCTAAAAAGGAGAAATCATGATCGAAGCTTTAAAACGTTACTGGTGGATTCCGGTGATAAGAGGCATTTCTGGAATTGTTTTCGGCATTATCGCGTTTGCATATCCTGGTTTAGCTCTCGCGACGCTGGTGCTCTTGTTCGGAGCGTGGGTGCTGATCGACGGCGTATTTCGCATTGTCGGCGCGACTGCAGGTCGCGCCTCTGATCCCGACTGGGGCTTCCACCTCATGATTGGGATTCTTGGAATTGTAGTTGGCATCCTTACATTCCGTGCGCCCGGCATGACGGCATTAGCACTGATTATCTACGTCGCCGCCTGGGCGCTCATGATCGGCGCGGCTGAAATTGCCTTGGCAGTCAAACTGCGCCGGGAAATCAAGGGCGAGTGGTTCCTAATTTTGATGGGTCTGGCATCGATCATCTTCGCCGTATTACTTCTATTGAATCCGGGCCCGGGAGCACTTGCTCTGCTCTGGCTCATCGCATCGTATGCAATCGTATTCGGTGTTCTGGCGATCTTTTTTGGCTTCCGACTGCGGAGTTTGCGGACACTGGTTCCAACGTAATTGTAACGGCTTCGCTGAAGAGGGTGAACCATAGTCACGCCGTCTATTAGCAACAATGCACCCGCTCTTGGCTGCAGCACGTTGCGTTTTTTTCTGCAACCGAAGTCGCGAGACATTGCGATTTCTTGCCGGAGATACGACTTCGTGCGATTAGACGATAAATCTGTGGCGCTGGCAAATAAGCTCCCTCCAATCTTACGCGTCGAACTCGCGACCGCGAAGATGAACTACCTCTTTAATCTCTTATATCTCTTATGAAGAAAACCACTTCTATTCGCACGCTGCCTCCGCGAAGTAGCTCGCGCCTCAACGGCGACGGGCTAGACGGCAAACAGCTGCTTGCTGCTCTGATGGCATTTAAACGTGGCGATTTTACGGTACGATTGCCAGACGACTGGATCGGTGTTGGCGGCAAGATAGCGGATACATTTAATGACGTAATCGGAACCAATCAGCGCATGACAGAGGAACTGGAGCGGATCGGGCGAGTGGTTGGCAAAGAAGGCCGAATCGCACAGAGAGCCTCGCTCGGAGACGTATTGGATTGCTGGGCGCACGCCATCGGATCGGTCAACGATCTAATTGGCGATTTGGTCCATCCGACGAGTGAGATGGCGCGGGTCATCGGCGCGGTGGCGAAGGGTGATTTGTCCAAAACGATGGCGACTGAGATCGAAGGCCGGCCACTCGAAGGTGAGTTCTTGCGCACGGCTAAAACCGTGAACACGATGGTCGATCAACTCGGCGCTTTCGCTTCGGAAGTGACGCGGGTTGCGCGTGAAGTAGGGACGGAAGGCAAGCTCGGCGGTCAGGCGAAGGTTAAAGGCGTCGCCGGGACGTGGAGGGACTTGACAGAAAACGTCAACCTGATGGCCGGAAATTTGACGGCGCAGGTACGCAACATTGCGACGGTGACGACCGCCGTGGCAAACGGCGATTTGACCAAAAAGATCACTGTCGATGTCAAAGGCGAGTTTCTTGAACTAAAAGACACGGTCAACGTCATGGTGGATCAGCTGCGATCTTTCGCGTCGGAAGTGACGCGCGTGGCGCGCGAGGTCGGTTCCGAGGGAATTCTAGGCGGACAGGCCCGCGTGGAAGGCGTCTCCGGCACATGGAAGGATTTGACGGACTCGGTCAATTTCATGGCGCGCAACCTGACCAGCCAGGTGCGAAACATCGCCGCGGTGACGACTGCGGTTGCGACCGGTGATCTATCGAAAAAGATCACGGTGGATGTGAAAGGGGAAATCCTCGAGCTAAAAAAC
>CATPAV010000133.1 GCA_955652245.1 uncultured Candidatus Udaeobacter sp.
GAAGCTGCTGCACGCGGAATAAGTTTTGGAATACCGAATCCACTCGAAGTGGAAATGGCGGAATTGATTTGCACGTGGATACCGTCAATCGAAAAAGTGCGCATGGTCAATAGTGGCACGGAAGCGACCATGTCGTGCATTCGTCTGGCCCGCGGTTTCACCGGGCGCGACAAGATCATCAAGTTCGATGGCTGTTATCATGGACACGTCGATGCGCTGCTCGTGAAATCGGGAAGTGGCGCCCTCACGCATGGACGGCCCGATAGCGCGGGCGTTCCACGAGCGTTTGTCGACCTAACCTTTTCGCTTCCGTTCAACAATGTCGATCTTGTGCGACAAGCATTTCGTGAAAACAAAAACGAAATTGCGGCTGTAATCCTCGAGCCGATTCCCGCAAATGCAGGCCTGTATTTTCCAAGCGACACTTTCCTTCCGACCTTGCGCGAAGAATGCGACAAGCATGGAGCGGTGCTGATTTTCGATGAAGTGATGACCGGCTTCCGTGTCGCGCGCGGTGGAGCGCAGGAAATTTATGGAATCAAACCGGATCTCACTGCCCTCGGGAAAATAATTGGTGGCGGATTACCGGTCGGCGCATTTGGTGGACGTGCCGAGATCATGAACCAACTGTCACCTGATGGCCCCGTTTATCAGGCGGGAACATTGTCTGGAAATCCCCTAGCGATGGCGGCGGGTCTCGCGCAGTTGCACGAGCTCGAACGGAGCGACGGCTGGAAGTTGCTGGAAGAACTTGGCATGCGATTTGAAACAGTCGTGAGAGATGGGGTCACGAAAGCAAAGAACGACATCACCTTTCACCGAATCGGCTCGATGTTTTGTTTGTTTTTTGCCCCAGGACCGATTGTCGATCTTGCCAGCGCCCAGCGGAGCAATTTGAAAATGTTCGCGAAATTTTTCCGCGCGTGCCTAAAACGCGGCGTTTACTTTGCGCCATCACAATTTGAGACCGGCTTTATTTCAACAGCGCATACATCGGAAGACATCGAGCGGACTGGCGCTGTCCTGCGCGAAGTACTACCCAGTTCGGCGAGGTAGGGCGCGTCGTTCCCTACCAAAAACTTTGCGTCGGCGCGGTGCTTGGACTAGGAAGTTGCCGCTGTGAGCGCAAACTCGCGAATTCGCCCGGTCGCGAAATTCTTTTTCGAAGGCGACCGGAAATTTTTTGTCAAAGGCGTCACTTACGGACCATTCAAGCCGGACGCGGACGGAAATTATCTTGGAAAACCTGAGCAGGTCGATGTCGATCTTGCACTGATGCGCGAGGGTGGCCTGAACCTCGTGCGGATTTATCACGCTCCGCCGCGCTGGTTTCTCGATCGCTGCGCCAGCGCGGGGATGCGCGTGCTTGTTACGCTGCCGTGGGCGAAGCATATCGAATTTCTACGTCACAGGAAAGCACGCCAGGGGATAGCTGACGCGGTTCGCGACGCGGTAAGTGCGCATGCCGGGCATCCGGCGATATTTGGGTATCTCGTCGGCAACGAAATCTCCAGCACGATGGTACGCTGGCTCGGTGTGCGCCGTGTCACGGAGTTTATCGAGAGATTAATTCGGATAGGGCGCGCAATCGACCCAAACGTTCTTTTCTCATACGCCACTTATCCTCCGACCGAATATCTCCTGCCGCAGAATGTCGATTTTTGCTGCTTCAACGTTTACCTGCACGATCAACGTGATTTCGAACGCTACCTTCTTCGCCTTCAAAATTTAACCGGAGAACGTCCGCTCATCCTGGGCGAATTCGGCATGGACACGATCCGCCATTCGCAGGAGGAGCAGGCGGAAATGCTTCGTTGGCACGTTGATAGCGTAGTGAAATGCGGTCTCGCCGGAACCATCTTTTTTGCATGGACGGACGAATGGTTCACTGGCGGGCAGGATATTAGCGACTGGGCGTTTGGCATTGTCACGCGCGAACGCGAGCCGAAGAAATCGTTCTACACGCTGAAAGAAAGACTTGGTCAGGAGAATTCCGCGTTGCCGCATCGCGCGTTATCGCGCGCGCCATTTGTTTCCGTAATTATTTGTTCTTATAACGGCGGCCGAACGCTCGGCGCCTGCCTGGACTCTTTAGGCAAGCTGAACTATCCCGATTATGAAATCATTCTGGTCGATGACGGTTCGACCGACGATACGCGCGATATCGCTGAGCAATTCCCGCACGTTCGCTATATCTATCAGGAAAACCACGGCTTGAGTCACGCGCGGAATACGGGCGCGGCGGCGGCGAAGGGCGAGGTTTTCTCCTACACCGATTCCGACTGCATGGCGGATTTCGACTGGCTTTACTATTTAATCGGCACCCTCGTGAGCGGCGATTACGCGGGAGTAGGCGGTCCGAATGTGACTCCACCCGCACAGAATTGGATCCAAGCCTGCGTGGCAGCAGCGCCGGGCGGACCCAGCCACGTTTTGCTCACAGATACAATCGCCGAGCACATTCCCGGTTGTAATATGGCGTTTTATCGGTGGGCATTTGAAAGCATCGGCGGTTTCGATCCCGAATACCGCAAAGCCGGTGACGATGTCGATTTTTGCTGGCGGCTCCAGCAGGCCGGTTGCGTGATTGCTTTCAGCCCAACCGCGATCGTGTGGCATCATCGCCGGTTCACGCTGCGGGCGTTTTTGAAACAACAGGACGGCTACGGCGAAGCGGAATCGCTGCTCCGCTTTAAACATTTGATCTTTTTCGGTCCAACCGGCGCCGCGAAATGGCGCGGCCAGATTTATGGAACGCCGCGTTTTAGTTGGTTCATTAACCGGCCCGTTATTTATCACGGAATATTTGGCGAGGGGTTTTTTCAGTCGATTTATCCTACGCCACAATCGGAAGTCGCCACTTATCTGAGCAGCATTGAATGGTTCGCGCTGACGATTTTTCTTTTTGGTCTCGGATTTTTTTTGCCTCCCTTGCGCATTGTGCCGTACCTCATGTTTGGCGGTACACTCTGCGTGGCGCTCTCGTACATGGTACGCACGTCGATCGAGCCAAAATTCGACACGGTGCACGCGCGACTACTCGTCATGCTGCTGGCTTTCGTCCAACCACTCGTGAGAGGGTGGTCGCGGTATTTTACCTGGCTGCATTTTAAACGGACACCGCGGAGTGTAATTCGTGCGCACGAATATTTGCCTACGGGTGGAAGGCCTATCGGTCGTCTGGGACGCCGAATCTTTTGGAGCGAAGAGGGCCGCGACCGGCATTATTTGTTGGGCGCAATCTTCCAGTTGCTCGAGGAAGAAGGCTGGCGCTATTCCACCGATACAGGCTGGAACGAGTGGGACATTCAGATTTACGGGAATTTTTGGTGGAGTATCGCGCTGCAAACCGTCACTGAATATCATGGAGGCGGAAAATGCCTGACGCGCGTTCGATTGCGTGACCGCTTGGTTACTACGACAGTAATCTTGAATCTCATTGCGTTAGCTCTTTTGGTATATCGGCAGCTCAACATTTCTCATGTCGATCTTTGGTTTATCATTCCGTACTTGCTCTTTGTAATTTTTCTCGCAACACGAGCGCGTGCCCTGAAGTCGCGCGTAGCCGAGCTTGTAGATCTTGCGGCGCAGCGCGCAGGCCTGGAGCGGATCATGCGCCTGAACAAGACTAAGCTTGAATCGGCGCCGACGGTTCAAGTCCCGATGGATATAATTGATTCGGCCCCGTCGGCTCGGCCGTGACAGGGCTGGCCGCACAGACTTAACGTCTGTGTTCAACTTAATCGATCCATTAGAAAACCAGTCTGGTTTTGCCTCTTCCGAGCTCGGTTCGGCCAATCCGCTTTGCCTTTAAGATCGACATCGTCCTTGGCACATCGCCCTCTGACACGATCGCCACCATGCCGATGCCCATGTTAAAAACCTGATACATCTCTGTAGGATTAACATCTCCATTTCGTTGCAAAATTTGGAAGATCGGCGGCACTCGCCAGCTCTTCGTGTTGATAACGGCGTCGCAACTTTTTGGGAGAATGCGAGGAAGATTGTCGATCAAACCGCCACCGGTGATGTGTGCCAAACCTTTGATGATTCCGCTGGGAGCTTTCGCCAGCCGCAGCTGATAGTTTTTGTGCAGGCGCAAAAGTTCTTCGCCAACAGTGATATTCGATCCAGGCAGATGTGAGCCGATTTTCAACCGCATCTTCTCGAACAAAATTTTACGCGCCAGCGAGTAACCGTTCGTGTGCAAGCCGTTTGAGGCGAGACCCAAAACAGCGTCGCCCGGTTTGATATTGCTGCCGTCGATAATCCTGGCGCGATCGACCACACCGACAATGCAACCCGCGAGATCGTATTCGCCTTTGCGATACATTCCGGGCATCTGCGCCGTTTCGCCGCCGATCAAGGCGCAACCGGCGAATCGACAGGCGCGAGAAAATCCGCGCAGCAGTTCTTGGAAGATGCGCGGTTCAAGTTTTCCGCAGCCAATGTAATCGAGAAAGAAAAGCGGTTGGGCACCGAGCACGGCGATATCGTTCACGCAATGGTTCACCAGATCGGCGCCCACGGTGTCGTGCTTGTTCATCGCGAATGCGATTTTCAATTTCGTCCCGACGCCATCGATGCTTGCGACCAGAATCGGTTCGCGCATTCCGGAAAAGTTCGGCGCGAACAAGCCGCCGAATCCGCCGATTTTTCCGAGAACCTGCGGCCCGTGCGTTTGTCTAACGAGCGTTTGAATCCGCCGCTTGAGTCGATTCCCAAGATCGACATCTACCCCCGCACGCGCGTAGGCTTTCTTCTTTTCTGTCATGTCGAGCGGAGTCGAGACATCTCTCATTGTTAACAGCAAGAGATTTCTCGACTACGCTTCGCTCCGCTCGAAATGACAGACTATTTCAAATCCGCAAACAGCGTCGGATGTGTTTCCTGATCGGCGAGTGCTTTCGCTCGCTGTTCGCGTTTTTCCATGATGAATTTGTCGAGCGCAGGATCGACGGGTAGGGGATAATCACCGGTGAAACAGGCGAGGCAAAAGGTATTCAATGGCTTTCCAGTCGCTCGCACCATGCCTTCGACATCGAGATAACCAAGACTGTCCACGCCGAGATAATTGCAGATTTCTTCCATCGACATCTGATTGGCGATCAACTTTTCCGGATCCGGAAAATCGATGCCGTAATGACAAGCAAATCGGTGTGGCGGACAGCTCACCCGCATGTGCACTTCCTTCGCGCCCGCCTCCCGCAGGTTCACAACGCGCGCACGCGCGGTCGTGCCCCGCACGATCGAATCGTCAACAACCACGACGCGTTTTCCGGCGACCATTTCCTTGATCAAGTTCAGTTTTACCCGGACATCGAAATCGCGAATGAGCTGGCTCGGCTGCAAAAATGTTCGGCCAATGTAGTGATTACGGACGAAGGCGTGTGCATAAGGGATCTTCAGTTCCTCGGAAAAACCAAGCGCGGCATAATTTCCCGAGTCGGGCACGGGCACGACAATATCTGCATCGACCGGAAACTTACGCGCGAGCTCGCGCCCCATTTCCATTCGCACCTTTCCGACATTAACGCCGCCGATCATGCTGTCCGGACGCGCGAAATAAACATATTCAAACATGCAGAACGCGGGCCGTTCGTCCGGGAAAGGTCGCTCCGAGCGCAATCCGTTTTCATCGATGATCAACACTTCGCCCGGTTCAATTTCACGAATGAATTCCGCGTGAATGAGATCAAGGGCGCAGGTTTCGGAAGCCAAAATATAAGCCCCATCGAGTTTACCGAGCGAAAGCGGCCGCCAGCCAAAAGGATCGCGCACAGCGATAAGCTCGCGCTCGCTCATGATCACGAGCGAAAATGCGCCCTCAATCCTGCGCAGCGCGGCCAGCACGTTGCCGCCATTCTCGGATGGTTGCGCAAGCAGGTGCAGAATGATCTCGCTATCGGCGGTTGTTTGGAAGATCGATCCTCTCCGCTCCAATTCGTCGCGCAAAACATCGGCATTAATCAAATTTCCATTATGCGCAATGGCCATTTGCCCGCGCACGCAATCGACGACGAAAGGTTGCGCGTTTTTGATCGTGCTTGTGCCTGTGGTCGAGTAGCGCGTATGCCCAATCGCGCGTGTGCCCTTGAGCTTCGCCAGCTCGTCCTGGCCAAAGACTTGCGAGACCAGACCCATATCTTTGTGCGTTAGAAAACTGGTGCCCGGCCCATTACTGGTGACGATCCCTGCGCTTTCCTGGCCGCGATGCTGTAACGCGAACAGGCCGTAGTAGGTCAACACCGCAGCGTTCGGATGCCCAAATACACCGAAGAGCCCGCACTCATGCTGCGGAAACGCAGCGGAGTCCGGTGCCTGGTCAATATCGATTTGGTCTGGGGGGGAGATCACACTGGATAATTCACCAAATAATGCAGGCAATCAATCTCGCGTTCCAGACCGGTCTTCACAAGCTCGGAATTCTTTCTGTTTCATCTTCAACGGTGCGGCGGATGGCGTTAAACCAGCCATCGTAGAGACTGGCAATCGGCCAGCGGAAACTTTCCTCGTTTACGCGGATGCGCAGATCGTCGCCGCCGACTTTGCCTAACTGCTGAACGGGAACGTCGCGCTCGCGCAAGATCGACATCGCCTTTTCGGCATCATATGCAGCGACGGAAATAACGATTCGCGATTGCGATTCGTTAAAGAGAACTGCAGCGGCAGGCGTGTCGCACGCGCCAAGATCGATATCTGCGCCGAAAATCTCTTCGGTATTAAAACAGCATTCGGCCAGGGTGACCCCGAGACCGCCTTCGGAGCAATCATGCGCGTTCTTGA
>CATPAV010000134.1 GCA_955652245.1 uncultured Candidatus Udaeobacter sp.
CACTAATTCGCTTTCGCACGTCACAATGAGTCCAGGTAAAAGGCGTGGCATGCTGGTTGTAATGTTCAATGTAGGAGTCGATACGGCTTGAGGCTCGCGGCCGCCAGATATGTCACCCTTATTTAACTGTCATTACACTAGTTTATCCAGTGTCTTTCTAATCTGGCGAAAAAGAACGGTATGAACGAGCGAAAGAGTTTGGAAGACATGGTGCTTGTTGGTTGGAGGAAGGGAATATTCTTCCGACAGCCGCACAGCCCGTCCTTCCTAAGAAAGAACGAGATGTACTTTAGAATTGGCAAGGTGGAGCTTGTATATTTGATGCTTCGAGGTTGACCAGCTTATTGTAAGGCAGTTTCATCATCGGTTCTTCTGTTCTGGGGTCAGTCTTTAAGGAGAAAAATGCAGCGAAATATTGCCATCGACCGAAGTTGGGCGATTTTATTTGCGCGACTGGTTCTCGGGCTCATTTTCTTCATGGCGGGCGTATACAAAGTCTTTCAACTTGGCCCGCTCGAGCATGCCCGGAAATATTTCTTGCCATATGCCGATACGTTCTTGCCCATTTGGTCCCTGTGGGCCACGGGCGTCGTTATTCCTTTCGTTGAGCTTGTCGCTGGCGGTTTGGTAATGCTTGGTCTGCGGATGCGCGAGGCTCTGGTTTCTCTGGGCTTCGTTTTAGCGATTGTGACATTCGGTCATCTGTTGAAGGAGCCGCTCTATGAATTTCATACGCACGTCATCCCTCGTCTCGCCCTACTGCTGTTTATTCTCTTGTTGCCGCGAGAAGATGACCGATTTTCGCTAGATTACCTTCTGCTGTTCCGCACGGATAAGAGAGTTGATGGCAAGAACTGATGATGGTTCAGGGTTGAGATCTGCCGCGTGTGACTTGAGCCATTCGGCGCGGAACATGAAGCTACCGGCCGTCACGATTCTGTTTTTGGTAAGCTCATACTCCGTTTCTCGCAATCCTTAAACTCTAGTCGCATACATGATAATTATGACGCCTGCGAGGGCAACAGGGTAGAAAACGCGGGTCGGGGCGCAGGCTGTTGCGGAGCGGGTCAATTTAAAGACGAGTCATTTGCGCTCTTTGACGTTGCCAAGTGAAGGATCGAAGGCTGAATGAGAGTTTTCAGATGTGGTATAAAGAAAGCGCTTCGATTAGTCTTACAAATTCCAGTAAGAATGAACACCGCACAGAGCTGCGTGCAGATCGCTCCTGAGCGCGCGCTGCAACTGACAAGGACAGCATGATCACGATTCGCTCGTCAGAAGGCCAGGAGTTTGCAGCCTACCTGGCGTTGCCATCGGGTGGAGAAGGTCCCGGCCTGGTCCTTTTGCAGGAGATTTTCGGAATCAACCGGGACATGCGCGCCATTGCCGATTGGTATGCCGCGAGAGGGTTTGTCGTAGCCTGCCCTGATCTCTTCTGGCGACAGGAGCCGGGCGTGCAACTGACCGATCACAGCGATGAAGAGTGGCAGCGCGCCATGGAGTTGTATCAGGGACTAGACGAGGCCAAAGCCGTGGCAGATGCGGCGGTGACGCTGGCCTTTCTGCGCCAACATCCAGCCTGCACGGGGAAAGTCGGAACGGTTGGGTTTTGCCTCGGCGGGAAACTGGCTTACCTGCTGGCGACGCGCTCTGACCCGAATTGTTCAGTCGCCTATTACGGCGTCGGCATCGAGTCCGCTCTTGCGGAAGCGGCGCGCATTAGTTGTCCGACGATGCTGCACATGGCCGGCCGGGATCAATTCTGCCCACCCTCAGCTCAGGCACAGATTCATCAGGCGCTGGATACGCACCCGTTGGTAACGCTCCACATATACGCGGAACAGGATCACGCTTTTGCTCGCATCGGCGGCGCGCACTTTAACGCGCAGGCCGCTGAGTTGGCGCATCTGCGAACGCTGGAATTCTTCGTCCGCCATCTCGGAGGGCCGGCTGTTACAAACGCGCCACAGAGGTTGTCCGATCTCTGGGATGAGCACGTCAAGTATGAGTTTGCGACACGCAATACTGAGGACACGCTGGCGACGATGGTCGAAGATGCCTACGTCAATCACGTTCCTGTGCTGACTGGCGGGATCGGCCACGATCAACTGCGGGAGTTTTATTCGCAGCGCTTCATTCCCCAAATGCCGCCAGACACAAGGATGACTCCGGTGTCGCGGACCATCGGCGTTGACCGTGTGGTTGATGAGATGGTTTTTGAGTTCACCCACACCATCAAGATGGACTGGATGCTGCCCGGCCTCGCGCCAACGGGCAAGCATGTCAAAGTCCCGCTGGTCGTGATCGTGCATTTCCGCGACGACAAACTAGCGCACGAACACATCTACTGGGATCAGGCTTCCGTGCTGGTCCAATTGGGACTACTGGATGACGGTAAGTTGCCTGTGGCCGGAGTTGAGAGCGGGGAAAAAGTTCTCGACCCGCGCTTGCCCGCGAACCGTTTGATGGAGCGCGCCGATGGCCAACGATGATCAGGTCGACACGGAAACCACAGCCTCTCAAGTTCTGATCGGGCGCTTGCGGCGTGATCTGGGCACGCTGGAATCTTACGCCGCGTTGCTGGGCATTCTGATCGGGGCCGGAATCTTCACGGTGACGAGTCGCGCCTGGACGCTCACCGGGCCGAGCGTGATTCTTGGGTATATCCTTCTCCTGCCCGTCATCCTCGCCACCTCCGTGCCGTATGCCGCGTTTCTCTCAACACCGCTCGGGCGTGAACCGGGCGGCGAGTACACGCACATCTCGCGGACACTCGGCGGATACCGCATCGCCTTCATCGGGACGTGGCTGAAGATCATCTCTTACATCGGTGCGTTGGCTTTTCTCGCCACCGCTCTGGCCGATTACATGATTCAGTTCGCCGGTGGTCGCCTGCAACCAGAGATACACCGTTTACCGCTGGCGCTGGGGAGTCTGATCTTTTTTTATCTGGTCCACGTCGTTGGAGTGCGCTGGTTCGGTCGTTTGCAGGTGACGATGTGCGCGCTGCTTGGGCTTTCGTTAATCGTGCTGATTGTGCCGGGCTTATTTGCAATCCGCGTGGCAAACTACCAGCCATTTATCACGCACGGCCTTGCAGGATTAGCGGCGAGCCTCACGCTGCTCTTCTTCTCGTATGCCGGTTTCGAGTCTCTGGCCCAGACGGCGGGCGAAGTAAAAGACAGCACCGAACGGCTGCCGCGAGTTTTCCTGAAAGGTATAACGATCACGGCTGTCATCTTTGTGCTGATGTCTGTCGTCGCTTTTGGCGTCCTGCCGGGCTCGCGCTTGCAGGCCAGCAACGCGCCGATGGCGGAAGTCGCCTCCGTCTATCTGCCCGCCGGTGCCGCGCTGTTCGTCACCTTCGGCGCGATTATGGCGGTGACGACTTCCATCAACTCGACCATGCTGGTGCCATCGCGGCTGGCCATTATTCTGGCGTGCGACGGATTGGCCCCGCGCTGGATTGGCGCGATTCAGCCGCGCACGGGGACGCCGATTCCCGGTCTCACGCTCACGCTGGCAGCGGCAACCGTTCTGCTCATTAGCGGACAAGTCTCGCTGGCGCTGAACATTGCAGTCTTTGCGTTGGTCGTCCTTTATTTCCTTCACAGCCTGACCTTCCTGCTGCTTCCGCGCCGGAATCCCCGACTCTACTCGCTCATCAACATTTCGCTGTCGTCATCATTTCAGCGGGCGGCGGCTCTGCTGTCCGTGCTGGCGATGGGCGGAATCATTGCGATTCAGGTAGTTCAGGATCTGCGAACGTTGGGGGCACAGAGTCTCCGGCAGAGACTTGTCGGTCACTCACTCACAAGCGTCGAACTTGCCTTAGCCTGGGGTTTGATCGGAGCCATTCTCTACGCTTACGGTCGAATACGCCGACCGCATGAATCGAGAGATGACGAGATCATTTTTGCAGAGCTTGAAACTCGACGGGAGAACAGCGATGGAGATTGAAGGGAAAAGAGTCCTGGTGACGGGAGCTAATCGCGGTTTGGGTCGCGCTCTGGCACTTGCGTGTCTTGGGGCAGGCGCGCGCGAGGTGTTAGCCGGTGCGCGACAGACGGCTATCCGCGCAGAGAATATTGAAACTCCGATTGGCGATGCCGCCCGCGAAGTTATGGACGGGCTGGCGTCTGATCCGCTGGCGATAGAGATGTCCTTCGCGGAGTACCGCGCTTGAGTGAAATGGCAGGACCAAACATCGACCGCCGCCGAGCAGAATTCCCAACCTTAGCGTCGGGGATTCACCTGTTGAGTCACAGCCTTGGCCCAGTTCCGCGCGCGGCACGTGAATCGTTGCTCGCTTATTACGAGGCTTGGGAGCAACACACCAGCGAGGACGCCTGGGCCGCAAGCTGGTGGGAGTTGTCGCGACAGGTGGGCGACCGAATCGCACGCATCCTGAGCGGGGCGCCGGGCTCAGTGCAGATTCAACCAAATGCCTCGATTGCGCTCGCGAGTGTCGCATCGTGTTTTGACTTCGCATCGACAAAGCGCAATAAGGTAGTCACGTCCGCGCTAGATTTCCCTTCGATGGAATACATCTGGGAAGCGCGGAGAGCTCTCGGCGCGAAGGTTGAGATTGTTGCCTCGCCTGACGGCATTACGGTTCCTCTCGAAAACATTCTCGCGGCCATCGACGACACAACGAGTCTCGTGGCGATGTCACACACTTCATTTCGGAGTTCATATCGCGTGGATGCAAAAGCGATCGTGGAACGCGCGCATAGCGTCGGTGCGCTAGTCCTACTTGATGTCTATCAATCGGCCGGAACGATTGAGTTGGATGCGAACGGCTGGGGCGTTGATTTCCTGATCGGCGGCACGATCAAGTGGCTCTGTGGCGGCCCAGCCTGCGGGTATCTGTACGTGCGACCCGACCTGCAGAGAGATCTAAAGCCGCGACTTACTGGCTGGGTCGCGCACGACGCTCCATTTGACTTCGCGCATTCGCCCATGCGTTACGCCAGGTCTGTCCGCCGATTCGCGCAGGGCACGCCGAGCATTCCCGCGCTCTATTCAGCACTGCCCGGTCTGCAAATCTTAGAGGAAGTCGGCGCCGAAACAATCGCGCGCGAATCCCGCCGCCGAACAGAATCGATGGTCGCGTTTGCTCTGGAGCAGGGATGGAAAGTAAACAGCCCACGCGACGTCAACGAGCGCGGGGGTTCAGTAATGATTGATGTCGATAAACCTCCAGCAATGGTAGATCGTCTTGCGAAGAGAAAAGTATTCGTTGATTGCCGCCCCGGCGTGGGCTTGCGCATCTCGCCTCACTTCTTCAACACAGATGAAGAAGTAGCGGAAGCAATGACGATCCTCTCACAATTGATTGGTGAAGTATCAGACCTATAGGACCTATCATGGCCTCATGGCTCTGCCGACAAATCAAGGAATGAATTTTGACAATGCTCTAAAAAAATCGGTGGTTCCGCCAGCGGTAGCTGAGCTCCATTCTCGGTAGGACGTGAAGCGCGATGAACGCCACATTGCAGATAGCTCTGCTTGCGTTGGTGCCTGTGTGCATGCTGTTTGCTGGGTCGGCAGTCCTTTTCTTCAGTGCAAAGACTGTGGCCTCCTTCGTACAGCTACTCGGCGCAGGATGTCTCGTGATAGTCGTGCTCACTCATCTCTCAGAAGCACTTCACCCGTTCCCTTGGATGTATTGGGGTCGCCCACACAGCATTGGTCATTACCTCGATTTCTGGAGTGCTGTTCTTGGTCTCACTCTGTTTCCCCTCGGATATTTATTTTACGCACTCGCGAGGCGAAATACCCAACAGACCTAACCAAGCGCTGCAGCCAAACGGCGGGGTGTTGGCAACTCGTCGCCCAACATTTCGGCCCGCATTCGCTATACGGCGGATTTTCTACCGCTAACAATTAATGCCTCTGCGGGGAAGCAGGCTGTTACCGATGCAGCGCGGAGATCTTTTCTTCTGCCGCAGCGCGTTTAGTCCCCAAAATCAAACAACTGTTTTCGTGGATACGCTTCGCGGAATTAGATTGGAGAAATCCGCCGAGGCAAACGTGGCCAAAATCCAAGAAACGTTTTTTTGAATACAGG
>CATPAV010000135.1 GCA_955652245.1 uncultured Candidatus Udaeobacter sp.
TCGACGAGGCGATAAGTCGGAAGAATGCCAGAGGATTTTCGTCGCGCCCGAATGGTTTCCTCCGAGGAACCACATGCGATAGCGAGTTGCCGATCCGAAAACCCAAGCTTCTTTGCGCGGAGAAGCTCAGGCATCCTGCCTGATTGGTCGCGCAGGCTTCCAGCCTGCGTTCGCCACGTCTGCGCTTCCGCCACGATCTGCTGCACGTTCCGCAAAAACCACTTGTCGATCTTCGTGAGTTCGAACACCTCGTCGGTCGCCATGCCATCCTGAAACGCCTGAGCGAGATGGAAAATGCGTTCGGCGTTTGGAGTCGAAAGTTTCAGACGCAGCGTCTCCGGATTAACAGATCGGTCGGCGCCGTCACCGCATAGGCCGAAGCGTTTTATCTCCAAACTGCGCAGCGCCTTTTGCAACGCTTCCTTGAACGTGCGGCCAATCGCCATCGCCTCACCCACGCTTTTCATCCGTGTCGTCAGCGTCGCGTCCGCTTGCGGAAATTTTTCGAACGTAAAGCGCGGGACTTTTACGACGCAGTAATCAATGGTTGGCTCGAAACAAGCGGGTGTCTCGCGTGTAATGTCGTTTTTGATTTCGTCGAGTGTGTAACCGACCGCGAGTTTGGCCGCGATTTTTGCAATTGGGAATCCGGTCGCTTTGGATGCCAGCGCGCTCGAACGCGACACGCGCGGATTCATCTCAATCACAATCATGCGCCCGTTCGCAGGATTAACGGCGAATTGAATATTCGATCCACCGGTCTCGACCCCGATCTCGCGAATGACCGCGAATGCCGCGTCACGCATCATCTGGTATTCTTTGTCCGTCAGCGTTTGCGCGGGCGCGACCGTAATCGAGTCCCCAGTATGCACGCCCATCGGATCGAAGTTCTCGATGGAACAAACGACCACACAGTTATCCATCCGGTCGCGCATCACTTCCATCTCGAATTCTTTCCAGCCGACCAGTGATTCATCGATCAAGACTTCACTGACTGGCGACAGGTCGAGACCGTGCGCTGCGATCTCATCGAGTTCGTCGCGATTGTAGGCAATCCCGCCGCCCATGCCGCCAAGCGTGAACGCCGGGCGAATAATGAGCGGAAACGTCCCGATTTCGTCGGCTACGCGGTTTGCATCAACAAGCGAATGCGCCACGCCGGAGCGCGGTACTTCGAGACCGATGCGCAACATTGCTTCCTTGAACAGTTGCCGATCTTCGCCCTTCGCGATCGCCTGCGCGTTTGCGCCGATCAATTTCACTCCATGCCGCGCGAGCGCGCCGTTGCGATAAAGTTCCATCGCTGCATTCAGCGCGGTCTGTCCGCCCATGGTTGGCAAAATCGCGTCCGGTTTTTCGCGTTCCATGATCGCCTCGATGACTTCGGCCGTGATCGGCTCGATGTAAGTGCGATCGGCAAACTCTGGATCGGTCATGATCGTCGCCGGGTTCGAGTTCACGAGCACGACCTGATAGCCTTCTTCGCGCAGCGCCTTGCAGGCTTGCACGCCCGAATAATCAAATTCGCAGCCCTGCCCGATCACGATTGGACCGGAGCCGATGAGCAGGATTTTCTTGAGATCGTTATTCCGCGGCATCTGCGCGCGGGGATGATAAATCAAATCAGCCGAACTTCACGCGCGAATCGCGGATCGGTGGCACAGCCGAGGACCGCCGTGCCCCGACATTATGCGACCTTTGCCATGCGCTGCCAATCTTCTGTCATGTCGAGCGAGAGTCTTGCCCTGAGCGAAGTCGAACGGGTCAAGACATCTCTCATTGTTAACCGTAAGAGATTCCTCGACTCCGCTCGGAATGACAAAAGGCTGCTACGCCACCTGTGCCTGCGTCATACGTTCTCGATCCAGGTAAACCTTGCAGATGCTTTTGATGCGCGTGAGCACGTAATAAATCGTCTGGCTGCGGATGCGGACCAGTTCCGCGCCGACGATGCGGGTGACGAAATCGCTCGGCAGATCGAGAATCTCCTGGGGCGTGCAACCCTCCAGGCCTTTGCAAAGGACGGCCGTCATCGCACGGGTAAGCGTTTGCACTTCCGGCCCGAGCGTCATGCGGATGTGTGCCTTGCCGTTTTCATCGACATGCAGATAAACGCCGACCGTGTCCATGCATTCTTCATCCTTGCGTACATCGACAAGATTAAAATCCTCACCTGCGCGCGGCTCCTGCTTCTTCGCGTTGTCCGCGTAGGAGACGAGCGTCTCGCGCCGCTCATCTTCTGGCAGCGATTCGAACAGCTTTATGATGTTGTTGAGCTTGGCCGGATACGTTCCGTCGGAACGGATTTCGGCGGCACCCGACTCATCTAATTTGCCGCAACCTTTGCTCATCTCCGGGCTTAAGCGCCTTTTTCGATTGGCGCGCCGACTTTGTTGCCCCATTCGGTCCATGAACCATCGTAATTGCGCACGTTATCGAGTCCGAGCAGATATGTGAGCACAAACCAGGTGTGACTAGAACGTTCGCCGATTCGGCAATAAACAACCGTGTCGGTGTCCGGGCTCACGCCACATTGATCGAGATAAATTTTCGCCAGTTCGGATGCGGGCTTAAACGTGGCGTCATCATTGGTCGCGGTTTTCCACGGCATGCTTTTCGCGCCGGGAATATGACCGCCGCGCAGCACCCCTTCCTGCGGATATTCCGGCATGTGCGTGATCTCGCCTTTGTATTCGCCCGGTGAACGCACATCGATCAACGGTTTGCCCGCCTTGCTTTGCGCAAGCGCTTCATCAGCAAACGCGCGAATCTCTTTGTCGAAGCGTTTTTTCGACACCGGATAATTCGTCTTCGAGTATTTCGGAACGTCGCGCGTCATCGGCCGGCCTTCTGCTTTCCATTTGTCGCGGCCGCCATTCAGAATTTTCACCTTCTCGTGACCGAACAAGCGGAACGCCCAGAGCGCGTAACACGCCCACCAGTTCGCTTTGTCGCCGTAGAAAATGCAGGTCGTGTCCGGCGTGATCCCATTACGGCTGCACAGCTCGGCGAATTTCTCCGGCGAAATGTAATCGCGAATTACCGGGTCCTGCAGATCAGCCCGCCAATCGATGTGCACTGCGCCGGGAATATGCCCGGTGCCGTAAAGCAGGACATCCTCATTCGACTCGACGATCCGGATACCCTCGTCTTCGAGGTGTTTCTCGAGCCAATCGGTTTCCACTAGCGCTTCCGGATGCGCGTATTGCGTAGGATGCGTAGCCATAGAACCGTAAATTTCAATCCGCTTTCTAATCAGAGCAAGGAGATTCGAACCGCCAGCAGCAGGGGTCTGGCGGGGCTTCGGCCAGTCTAGTCTGCGCTGTACTTCGCGAGTTTCACCTGATTCCGAACCGCGGTGAAAATTTTGCGAATGCCGATCTCATTCGCGATGTTGGCCAGGAACGCAGGAAGTTTTCCGCCGCAATCGGTGTAAATACAATAAGTCGCACGAGTCTTAGCCGCCGCGGCAGGTTCCAATAGCCACCTGCCTTCGTTCACCTTAACGCGCAACACGCCCGGCTTTTCACCGGGACCAGATGCGTTCGCAGGCTCCCATTGATCAAGAAAAACGACTCCCCCCTGGCCAGGCCACGACTTCTTCCAAATCCGCAAAGTATAATCGCGGTCGCTGACGACTTTTGGTGAGAGTCGCTGATAACTATAAATCGAATCGCCCTCTCGTTTGATGAGCCGGCACTCCGCCGTGTAGGGCATGAAGTTGGGATAACTCTCCAAGTCGCTGAGCACATTATGCACAGCGCGGGAAGAAGCGTCGATTTCGCCTACAGCTTTGAATTCCTTCAGCGATGAACCCGCTCGCGCACGGCTAGAGAAAGAGATGCCATCAGTTTCCTTAACAAACTTCCATCCATCATTCGGATCGGGCGATTGTATAAACTCGGTCGCAAAGATCGACAACGGCGAGGTTCCGCCGAGAAAGAGGAAAAGCGCTGCTAACCGTCGCCACTCCATTTTGTAATTTAGCGAATTTGTCTCAGTGACGCCACCGGACGCCTGTAACTGCGCGAAGAAACCTAGCGTGTCTCAGTTAGTAACTCTTGCGCAGGATAAAGCACGCCATTCTTCATTACGCTGTCGATGTCGGATGCGTGGGCGATGTCGTCGACTGGATTTGATTTCAGAATGATGAGATCAGCAAAGTTACTTTTGTCGATGGAGCCGATGTGCGCACCGATGTCGCCGCCGAAAAGTTTGGCGGCGTGAGCCGTGGCGCATTGCAGAATTTGCTTCGGCGTGAGGCCGGCCTCTTTCATTAACTGGAATTCGCGAAAAAGGGCTGGCCCGTGAATGGTGCCGATATTTCCGGCGTCGGTGCCGGCGGCGATGGTGATGCCGGCGTCCTCGAGTGTTTTCAGATTTTTCAGCGCCACATCATAGATCTTTTTGATCCGATCGAGCGCCGCATCCGGATTCCCCAACGCCGTCTTGATGCGATCCGGAACTTGATCGAACGGCAACTTTGTGACATCGAGTGTCGCGATCACTTCCGGGTTGCCCCACGCTTTTTCTTCCGGCGTGAGATTTAACCTGTTCGCGAACGTGCGCCCGTAACGCTCAAAGACGACGAGCGTCGGACACAAGATCGTATGTCGATCTTTCAGCAACTTCACAAATGCGGCGTCGACTTCTTTGTCGATGACGCTGTGCACAAGCACGTCGGCGCCTTCTTCAACCGCGGCGCGGGCGGTCTCCAGCTCGGTCGCGTGAACGGCGACGCGTAGCTTGCGTGCGTGACTTTCCTCTACGGTCGCGTGGACAATCGGGCGGAAGCTGTCGACCGGATGATCTTTATCGACGATGTACCAAATCTTCACCAGGTCGGGACTTTGCGCGGCGAGCTTGCGCACGAACTCGCGGGCTTGATCCGACGTGTCAATCTTGACGATGGGCGGATCGCCGAGATCAAGCTGCGGTCGCGAGACACTTGAGATCAACGGTCCGGCCACGGCGACGCGCGGCGCTTTCGCGGTCGCGTTCGCAATTTTGCGAACCTCGAAATTCCAAAACGGCCCGCCAACATCGACCACGGACGTGATTCCGCTGCGCAAGTAGCGAGCGAATGTGTCTGGCAAATTGCGTTTGATCCACGCGACTTCCTCCGCGTACGGCCGAACTCTGGTTAGATCGACAACGTCAGGTCGCGTGAACAGATCGCCGGACTGGAAGAAATGCACGTGCGTGTCGATATAGCCGGGCAAAATGAATTTGCCTTTGCAATCGATCCACTTTGAACCGGTGGGCACGGCCATGTCTTTTCGTGTCCCGACGGCACTGATGCGATCGCCATCGATGACGACGACGCTGTTTTCGAGGACTTGAGACGTTGCGGGATTAATCAACATTCCGCCAACGAGCGCGATTTTCTCGGCGTGCGCAGCGAGCGCGAAGATCGACAATGCAAAAGCAAATGCGATTCCAAGTTTCATCGATTGAAGATTCACGTTCGACTTCGCTTATGCACGCCCTCGACTTCGGTTGGAATGACAAATATCAGTGTTCCGCAGAAACGCAGCTGTAACTTTTGTGAATAGTAGTTCCATTTAGTAATGAAAGGATTGGACTCCTACTTGAATGACCACCTCGCTGGTTCGGTCGGCGCGTTAGAACTGATCGATCATTGGATCGACATCTGTCATGGCAAACCGCTCGCGATGTTTTTCGCTGAGATCAGGAATGAAATCAGCAGGGATCAGGAAACGCTGCGTGATTTGATGCACGCGCTTGGTGCAAAAGAAAGCAATGTGCGCCAGGCGGGCGCGTGGGCAGCCGAAAAACTTAGCCGCGTGACGTTCGCGGTCGCCGGAGATGAAGTTGGCGGATTGGGATTGGGGCTGGCGCTGGAAACACTCGTTATGGGGATCACCGGCAAGAAACTCTTGTGGCGCACTTTAGGCGCAGTGGATATGGCGCAACTCCAGGGAATCAATTTTACCCAACTAGAACAACGCGCGGACGAACAGATCGAGCGGATTGAAATAGTACGCCTGCGCGCGGTGCGGGATGCGCTCTCGCCGGCGAATTAAACGTGCAGGTGCCCTGCAATACGTCAGTTCTTTCCTTCTACTAGAGCCTCTGCTTCGCGATCGATCGCAGCGTAATCTGGTTTGCGCGGTCGCAAATAAAATTCATCGATGACAATCTGGGTAAGCGCCGCGGCGGGAACGGCGAGGACCGCGCCGAGAATCCCGAACAGAGTCGCGGTCGCGAGCGTGAAGAACAAGATGTTGACCGGATGCAATCGCATCTCTTTACCGAGAACGCCCGGAACAAGGAGATTCAGTTCGACTTGATAAACCAGCACGATAACACCGAGCGCGAGCCAGAATTTTGTTGCACCCAGGCTCAGCGCGACGAGCAGGATCGGAATGGAAACGAGAAATGCACCGATGTTCGGAAGGAATTCGCCGAGGAACGCGAACACACCGAACATGAGCGCCGGCTGAACGCCGACTAACCAGAGCAATGTGCCTACGGAAACGCCGGTGATCGCACCGTTAATGGCGACACCGCGCGCCCACGCAATCATTTGCCGCATGAGTCGCGCAAGTGTGCGGTGGGCTCGTTCGCGATAGCGGTCGGGCGCGAGTGCGAGATACCCGGTGATGAGCGGTCGCGGGTTGGCCAGCACGAAAATAAGCAATAGAACCGCGAACACGGCACTGACGAGGCCGCCGACCAAACCAATTGTCGATCTTAGCAGGATGTTCCCGAGTGTTCCGGCGGCCGCGCCAACTCTCCCGGCAATTTCATCGGTACGTGGCAGCGCTTCGCGAACCTCTGGATAATTTTGAGTGAGCGATTCTATGCGCGTGCGAATGCCTTGCCAAACCTTCGGCGCACTCTGCACCAGTTCCTGGCTTTGTCTGGCCAGTGGAGGAATCGCAAAGAGGATGATTGTTCCGGTGACAGCAACAAGCGTAAGCATCAAGAGGATCACGCTTGCGAGGCGCGGAACGTGATGCTTCTGCAACCAGACGACGATCGGGTTAAGAACCATGGCGAGGAGAAAAACGATCGCGAAGAGCAACACCACAGATTGAAGCGAGCGCAGAACGAACCACGCGATAACGAGCAAAAAGATGAGCCAGACGATGCGCCGGGCGCCGTGATAGCTCAGCGGAGCCTCTTGATTATGCTCAGCGGACTCTTTCATGAAACGCAATGTGTCTGCTGCGACGCGTGGTATCCGGAATTATAACCAAAAACCCGCTCGAAGTTAGGACAAGGGAGGACTGCCTGAAGTCAGGCTCTGCGTCAAGCTTCGCTGACAAGCATCCAGACAGAGAGAATTGACCGCGGATTGAACGAAAACCTTGCAAAGGGCCACCGTTTGCGGTGTTTACTTTGCGTGCTTCGTGCGAGGCGTTACCTTGCGCGCGTGTCATTCAATCATTTCGGACTTTCACCGGAAGTCGTCCGCGGCACGCAGGCGATGGGATTCGTTGAACCGACGCCAATCCAGCTTCGCGCGTTTCCGATCATTCTTGCGGGCAAGGATTTGATCGGCACGGCGCAAACCGGCACCGGCAAAACCGCGGCGTTTGCTCTTCCGATTCTTACATTACTGGCGAAGCACGGCGCGTTTCGATGTCTCGTGCTCGAGCCGACGCGTGAACTTGCTGCGCAAGTCGAAACTGCATTTCGTGATTATGGCCGCTTTACAGATTTGTGCGTCGCCTTGGTGCATGGCGGCGTTGGATACGGAAAACAGCGCGAGGAGCTCAAACGCGGTGTCGATGTACTCGTCGCCACGCCGGGGCGATTGCTCGACCTGCTCGAACAGCGCACGATGACTTTGCAACAGGTTAAGCTTCTCATCCTCGATGAAGTCGATCGCATGCTCGACATGGGGTTCTTGCCAGACGTGCGCCGCATTGTTGAACAAATTTCGACGGACCGCCAAACTCTGCTTTTCTCGGCCACGCTGCCACCGGAGATCGAACGCCTGGCTGCCTGGGTTTTACGCGATCCAGTTCTGGTCGAAATCGGCATCCGCCGTTCGCCTGCGGAAACGGTTACGCACGCAGTCTATCCCGTGGCTGCAGAGCAGAAATTCGATCTGCTTATGGCGCTGCTGGAGCGGACAAATTTCGATAGCGTGTTGATTTTCTGCCGCACGAAAGTAAACGCCGACCGCGTCGGGCATTCCCTAAAGCAAGCGAAGCATGCCGTCGCGGTCTTGCATTCCAACCGCACGCAACGCGAGCGCATCGAAGCGCTCGAGGGTTTCAAGAGCGGCAAATACGAAGTGATGGTCGCAACGGATATCGCGTCGCGCGGACTCGACATCGCCGGCGTGAGTCACGTTATCAATTACGACGTGCCCGAGCATCCGGAAGATTACGTCCATCGCATCGGACGCACGGGACGGGCGCAAAATGTTGGGGACGCTTTCACTCTGGTGAACGGCGAAGAACTTCCCGCCTTGCAGGCGATCGAACATTTCATCGGGCAAAAAATCCCGCGGCTAAAGCTCGAAAACTTCCCGTACCTTTACACCGCTCTGTTTGAATCTGAAAGTTCCGGCGCCAAACGCGGTATCGGCGGCGGCCGCACTCATCGCGGATATTCATTCGGCCGGCGCCGGCGTTGAGGCAACTTGATTAATTTCAATTTCAACAAAGATTTCGCCGAATCGTCTCGTTATGCCTGAACCGAAACTCGCTACTGAATCGCAAGATCAATTCGATCAGTTGCAGAAGAAGCTGGTTCCGCTGTGGAAATCGATTCAGTCCTTCAACCAGGATCCGCAAACTATTGTGGTAGTGCCGTCGCTGTCTGTTGACATGGTCGGCGCGGGCGCAGTGATGCAGGCGTATGAAGAGCGCTTTCTCTTCTTATTATTGTTGCTGCGTCAGCCGCGGGCCCGGCTGATCTATGTCACTTCGCAGACGATTCTTCCCAGCATCATCGATTACTATCTCGATCTTTTGCCCGGCGTCATCCCAAGCCATGCGCGTCCGCGGCTGTTTTTGCTTTCGCCCCTTGACGCTTCAGTGCGCCCACTGAGCGAAAAACTGCTGGAGCGGCCACGCCTGATCGAGCGGATACGTTCTTTGATCTCCGATCCCGATCGCGCCCACCTTGTGCCCTACAACACAACCGATATCGAGAAAGAGTTGGCGATGCGACTTGGCATTCCCATGTACGGCGCCGATCCAAAATTTTTTCCCTTGGGAACAAAGAGCGGGTGCCGAAAAATTTTCCTCGAAGAGGATGTAGCGCATCCTCTGGGCCATGAGAATCTCGCCAGTAAAGATGACGTGGTTGAGGCGATCATCGAAATGCGGGCGAAAAAGCCTTCAATAAAGCAAGTTCTGGTAAAGCTTAACGAAGGTGTCTCTGGCGAAGGCAATGCGCTCGTCGAATTAAGTGGGCTACCACCGTCGGGCAATTCCAATGAGCGACCCGGAATAGAGGATCGACTCAGGGCAATGCAATTCGAGCTAAAGGGAATTAATTACGACAGCTATATGAGAAAACTGGAAGCCCGAAAAGGAATCGTTGAGGAACGAATCATGGGAGAGGAGTTTAGAAGTCCGAGCGTGCAGCTTCGCGTCACTCCGCTGCGCTCGGTTGAATTACTCTCCACGCACGATCAGCTCCTCGGCGGTCCGTCGGGGCAAAGTTATCTCGGATGCGCGTTCCCGGCCGACAGCGGCTACGCTTCACTGATCACGCGAGAAGCGGCCAAGGTCGGCAATCGTCTCGCAAGAGAAGGCGTCATCGGACGGTTCGCCTTGGATTTTGTCGTGGTGCGCTCGAATGGAAAATGGGACCCATACGCCATCGAGATTAATTTGAGAAAAGGCGGAACTACTCACCCCTTTCTCACTCTGCAATTTCTCACTGACGGCACCTACGATCCGGAGAGCGGGATTTTTACTGCTCCGAGCGGGCAGCAAAAGTTTTTTGTTGCCAGCGACCATGTTGAATCGCCGCGCTATCGCACTCTGACCCCGGATGACCTTTTCGACATTGTCGTGCGGCACAACTTGCATTTCGATCAAACGCGCCAGACAGGCGTCGTATTTCACATGATGAGCGCTCTTGGTGAGCTGGGAAGAACCGGGCTGACTGCGGTTGGCAATTCACATGACGAAGCGAAGGCCACCTACGCGCGGGCTCTGGCGGTTCTCGATCAGGAAGCGCAAGGCGTTTAATTTCTCAGCCAGCGCGCCGCAATGTGGCGGACTCCGGCTTCATATCCCAACTGGGAAACCGGTGTGCGCACAGCAGATTATGAAGTGGTCAATCTGATCGAAGCAAGATAAGTGAAGTTGGTGATGGGGGGCAAAATTCCAGGGAATGAGAGAATCCGGGAATTTGGGGTGGCATCTGGGCTGTCGCTGTTTGCGCTGCTACTGTTTTATTTCTCAACCAAAGCGACGCTGCAGGACTTCGATTACACCGGCCGGATCGCAACGGCTCTCCTGCATGGCCATCTGGGCCTTCGGGAGGCACCACCGTCTTGGCTCAATGAAATGGTTCCACAGGAAGGCAAATATTACTCAGTCTTTCCGCTTGGCGCGGTCCTTAGTGTGGTTCCAGTGGCGCTCTTGCAGAAAGCAGCGTTGATTCACAGTTTCCACGGGCGCGTTTTGGCAGCGTTGATTGCGGGCTTGAGCGTTTACTTCTTTTTTCAATTGTCGAGCCTCGAAGGGAGGTCGCTCGCTAGGCGGATTCTCCTGGCGCTGTTTCCGATTTTTGGAACCTGGGCGTGGTGCGATCTCGGATTCGGCGGTGCCTGGCATCTTGCTCTCGGTTTTGCGTTGTTGGGAGAAGTGGCGGCACTGTATTTCACCCTGGTTCAACCGCGTCCCTTCCTTGCCGGGGCGTTCTTTGGACTTGCTTTTGGAAATCGCACCGAACTGGTTTTTGTTTTACCGATCTACGTTTATTTATGGCTCGCCGATCGTGGGAGTACCAATGCAGCCGGCTTGGATGACGTGACGCGACGGTTTCGGGAAAAAGCGCCTGCGCTCATCCGCTTCCTGATCGTGGCGGTTACGCTTGCGCTCGTAACCGCCGCCTATAATTTCGCGCGCTTTCACTCAATCTTCGATTTCGGCTACAGTCACATCCCCAACGTACTCACTGAGCCCTGGTATCAGCAGGGATTATTTTCTTTTCACGCGATCCCGTGGAACATCCACAAAATGCTGTTCGAAGGGTTCGGCGACACTCCCAATTTTCCCTACTTCAGGCCATATCCATTCGGCTGTTCGATCTTCCTCGCCAGTCCATTCCTTTTCCTTCTCTTTCGCGAAGGCGGAAGATACAAGATGCCGGCCTGGATCGCGATCGGCCTCTTAACCCTCGTGCTCTGGTGTCATGGAAATCCCGGAGGTTGGCAATTCTCTTATCGCTATGCCATCATTCTGCTTCCCTGGATGTTTCTTTTGCTAGCAGGCAATGGCCCGGCGAAAATATCTGCGATCGAGATTTCGCTTTTCGCCGTTTCCGTGACGATCAATGCAGTCGCCACGTATCAATTTCTTTGGACGAACCAAATCCACCCCTAGAGCGCGATAGAAGGGATCTCCTCTGCGTCATGCGCGTCATTCGTGCGCAAGTCTTTGTTTCCTTCTGCTGCCTTGGTCCCCAGTTTAGGGACCGCGAAACAGAAGGCAGAATGACGAAACCCTAACGCTTCACCGAATTCCCGTGTCGCACTCCCAGTGGACGTTTGTCATCCGGCCAGCCACAACATCAACATCGAACGGGCCATAGTGCCCGATTCCGTGTTTCTCGCCCTCCTTGGATACGGTGTAATGTCCGGGCGTCAGGGGAACCCGAAATCGCCCCTGATCATCCGTGGTGAACGATGCGACTTCCGCTCCTTTTGCGTTTTCTACGACGAAAGTGGCATTCGCGAGCGGTTTCGAACTGGGAGTATCCGCCCTGATCGGTCCACCTTGAGTTGGACCAAACGTAATCACTCCTTCGATCCCTGTTCCTGATCCGGACTGTGTTTGCCCCGAAGAAAAGCAACCAGACATGACGAGGAGCACCAGAATTATCCGGGATTTTCGGAATTGCATTATCTAATTACTCTCACTACTCCCACGACTTCGAATCGGATCAAACGTTTAACGTTTTAACGATTTAATGATTTGGCGCGCGAGCGCTTAACGCTTCAACATCCGCCAATGCAACGAGTCCAGAACAACTTGACGATCCACCTCCTGCGCTGAAGCTTCTCACGCTCGCGTCGATATGAAACGCTATCTGCCTTTTGTTATAGTTGGTGGGATCGCATTGGCTACACTCGGGAGCGGAGCGATGCTCTATCGGGCAAAGCGGCCACAGCTTCTCACTATTCCCGAGGAAAAGGTCCTGCCCGGAAAAGGCGATGCCGAATCAGTGCACATTCGCGGCAACCCGCAGGCGCCGGTCGCCAGCGCCGGCCCGAACCAAACTGTAAACGTAGGCAGCACGGTAACGCTGAACGGTTCCGGCTCGAGCGATCCGCAAAACCTGCCGCTGACCTTCCAATGGACGCTCA
>CATPAV010000136.1 GCA_955652245.1 uncultured Candidatus Udaeobacter sp.
CAAACTGAGGATTACGTCCGCGAGAAACCGGCACAGTCACTCTTATATGCATTTATAGCCGGATATATTTTGAATCGGCTGCCGATTGGTCGAATTCTTGGCGGTCTATTTCGGCTTCTCGTAGTCGCGTTGAGACCGGCCATCTTGATTTACGGCGCCACCAAATTGTATCAGGCGGCGCAGGAAGATTAGGTCGGATCGAGTACTCCGCGGTCGACGTTGCAAGTAGGATGAAGCCGTTAATCCATTAGCGTCGCGCGAGGGAACCCGCGATCCACCTTAAGGCTCAAGTGTGAAACCGATCTTCAGCGTTACCTGCCAGTGATCGACCTTGCCGTCGTCGATATATCCGCGGGTCTCGGCCACCTCAAACCAGCGCATGTTGCGAACTGTTTTCTCGGCGCGTGCCAGCGCATTTTTTACTGCCTCCTCAAATCCGTCCGACGACGAACCCACCAGCTCAATTTTTTTGTAAATATGATCAGACATGTGTCCATTATTGGTGAGGAGTCATCGAAAACAACAAAAAGCCGATCTTCCGCTGATTTAGCGGACAGTCGCATCGCCTGCTGATTGCCACAGGACTCCGCGCGAATATCGACAATTTGCTTTACAAAACGGGTTTGGTTTCGGCAGCCTCGGCGATGTGGGAAAAGTTGTTACGGCCTTTTTATTGCTCCTAGCTGCTTTCTCTTTTGCCCGCGCTCAGGATCAAGAAAGCAAGCTCGTCGAGCGCCTCCTCAGGCCAGATATGACTCTGCAGAGTACCGCGCAGAACAAAAAATTCATTGCCGACGGCGCATCTATAAATAAACGGGCGACCGTAGGCACATTTTACGTCCAGAAAAAATCCAACTCGAAGAGTTTCTCTGGCCCGCGCGACTTTTCGACGCGGCAAGTCAATTCTCAATCTTTTCGCGGTACTCGCACCGCATTCGGCATTTCGTCGCAGCAACCAATCGGAAGTTCGCAGCCGGCTTATTCAACTCGAACTGCGCGCGGCGTCCGCGATGCGCATCAAGCTGACAAAGCAGCAGCCAGTCGTGCTTTCGCTGGGAACCGCCCCTTCCTCGATCAGGGCAAAAGTCAAAAGGCGCTCAGCAGGAAGAATCCCCCGCTAACTATTGAGCAGGTGCGCGAGTTGCTAAACAAAAACAAGTAGCGAACTGGCCCCGGGGCACTATTCCTTAAAGGATTATGCAACCGGCCGAAGCTTTTGAGTCTCTCGCGGCGCAGGCTGTCCACATAATCAGCCGAGATGAACTGCAGGCTAAGCTTGCCAACGGAAAGCCACTGCGAGTGAAGCTCGGGGTTGATCCGAGCACGACCGATCTGCATCTCGGTCACTCAATCGTGCTGCGAAAACTTCGCCAATTTCAAGATTTCGGCCATCAAGCCGTCCTTATCATCGGCGATTTCACGGGCATGATCGGCGACCCGAGTGGTCGCTCTGTTACTCGGCCCAACCTAACGCGAAAAGAGGTAGCGACTAACGCGCGAACATACTTCGAGCAGGCATTTAAGATTCTCGACCCAACTAAAACTGAAACTCGCTACAACAGCGAATGGTTCGCGCGAATGAGTTTTCAAAAGGTAATCCGCCTCACAAGTTACGTAACACTTCAGCAAATATTACATCGCGACGACTTCAAGAAGCGAATGCGTGAAGAGCAACCTATCCGTGGTCACGAAATTCTATATCCCATCATGCAAGGCTGGGATTCGGTCATGGTAAAAGCAGATGTGGAACTGGGGGGCACCGATCAACTTTTTAATATCTTAATGGGACGCGATCTCCAAAAAGAGGAAGGCCAGCCGCAGCAGGTTGTTTTTCTGTTGCCGATCCTCGAAGGCCTCGACGGCTCAAAGAAAATGAGCAAGAGCCTCGGAAACTACGTCGGGATCAACGAACCGCCTTCCGAGATGTTTGGAAAGCTCATGAGTATTTCCGACACATCGATGCAGGCGTATTACAGCCTGCTTCTAAATAAATCGACGCCGCAGATCCATCCGGTGGAGGCGAAGAAGCAACTCGCTTTCGAGATCGTGCAGACTTACCACTCCGCCAACGCTGCCAAAAAAACGCTCGATCAATGGAACGCGCGTTTTAGCGAGAAACGTTTGTCGGACGCCGAGCTGCCGTACCTACGTCCTGATAACTATTCGGATTTTGTAGATCTCGTTGGCCACGCATTCCAGAACGCCTTCGGAATCAAAAAGTCGCGAACGCAGGTTCGCCGCTTGATCGACCAAGGCAGCGTTCAACTTGACGGCAAGAAAATCACCGATCCGAACGCAGCAATCTCACTTCGCGCCGGCCAGGTCCTCCGCCTGGACAAGACCCACGCGGTGCGAATCAAGTAAAAACAAAGAACGCGAGGTTTTTGGCCTCGCGTTCTTTACAAGAGAGGACTGCCGATCTTAGGCCGCGGCCGTTTGGAACATCGGCAGAACTGGCGCCTGCTCGAGGTAGCTCGCTGCAATCCCTTCGAAATGCGCGCGGATGCTGCGCAATTCAGCAGTCACAAACGTGTCGACAAAGTGCAAGCGGCGGTCGAGCCAGGCGAACAGCTGGTTCTTTATTTCGTAATGAACGGCAAGCGTCACCTCCGTGCAGTTTGGCCGGATCTCAGCGAAATCAACGATTCCCATTAGATCGATGTTCCCGCCCACGGACTCAAACGCATATTGATCGGACGAGTCGCTCTCGACAGACAGGAGCACCGTGTGGGCCTCAAAACCGAAAGGACCGCGGAAGCTAAAATCAACGGTTTTCGATGACGTCACGGTCGCTCTTGTCACCATAAGAAACTGCCGCCGATATGACTGAATGCTGGCCAGACGGGCTTTGCATTCCGCCAACGGCTGACTCATGTGTAAGGTTTTTTCTAAAAGCATAGGCGTATGGAGTTGTTTGCCCTGAACTGAAGCAATGACGATGCCAACTCATTTTCCCTATGAGGTGAGTCGCAATGGCACACCATCGGTGTAAATCTTATTTACAGTAATGTAGCGAGGTGGACAGCCCTAAGCTGTTCGCGTTGAATCGATCATCAATCGCCAGTCGGCAGGTAGTTGGTTCAGATTTTCCGTTAAACCACTCAGTAGCGGAGGATCGACAATCTTCCTTAGGATGTCGAGGTTGGTCACAACGGCGATATCGAGCGGATCTGGAGGGCCATTTAATACTACGCCGGCACAAGGAAGCCTGTGCGCAGCAATGCTTCGGACTGTGAGCGTTGTATGATTAAGACACCCGAGGCGATTCTGCGCCGCGACGAGCACGGGTAAGGCCATCTCCACCGCCAAATCGCTCATAAAATAATCACGACGAATCGGCACCAGCCAGCCGCCGACCCCTTCGACAAGCACATGCTCAACTCGATTCTGAAGCGCGCGAAAAGCAGCTAGAATGCCTTCGATGTCGATGTTCACCCCTTCCGTCAGACTGCCCACAAGCGGCGCAGCCGGAGTCTTTAGCCAGACTGGGTTAATTTCCTCGATCCTCAAGCCTTCGCTGCCGGCGGCGAGCAGAAGCTCCGCGTCGCGACGATCTCCACAACAGATCGGTTTCATTCCCGCACAGCGCGTGCCCGATGCACGCAGCAAACGCAGGAGTTGAATCGCCGTGTGCGTTTTGCCCACGCCGGTATCTGTCCCGGTGATGAAGAGGCTCACGCGACCTGCTTTGCGCGTTCCAATGTTGCGCTATTCGCGCTGATCGTTTGCATCATCGATCGAAAAATCTTCGCACCATCTGCGCTGCCAAGCCGCGCATCCGAAGCGCGATCAGGATGAGGCATCAGGCCAAAGACGTTTCGCTCGCGATTGCAGATGCCGGCGATGTTTTCAATGGAACCGTTGGGATTGGATTTGGGAACAATGCGACCGCGACTGTCCGCATAACGCAAAATCACCTGTCGATTGTCGTTGAGGGCGCGCAACGTTTCCGCGTTTGCGAAAAAACATCCCTCGCCATGTGCAATGGGCAAACGGAGAAGCGATCCTTTCTGACAACCGTGAGTGAATGGCGAATCATCCACTTCCACACGTGTGGCGACCATGTCACAGACGAAGCGCAGCGAACGATTCCGCACGAGCGCACCGGGTAAGAGACCAGCTTCGCACAAAATTTGGAACCCATTGCACGTCCCAAGCACCAGCTTGCCGGCGCGCGCATCACTTGTGACGGCTCGCATAATCGGCGAAAAGCGGGCGATCGCGCCGCAACGCAGATAATCCCCATACGCAAATCCTCCCGGGAGGACGATCGCGTCAAAATTGTCGAGTGATGTCTCCTTGTGCCAGACGTATTCGGCACGCAGCCCTTCAAGTCCATTAATCGCGGCGATGCAATCCTGGTCGCAATTTGAGCCGGGAAACTGGATGACGGCGAATTTCACTTGCTCCTTCTTCGTTTTGCCGGCTTCTCTTTCAGTAGCTCGTAATCTTCAATCACCGGATTCGACAGCAAATCGCGGCAAAGACCGTGCAGACGTGATTCGAGTTCGCCGTTTTCTCCATCCGCTTCGATTTCCATGTATTTTCCAATTCTGACGCTGCGCACCTCTGGCATTCCAAGATGCCGCATCGCGTCGCGCACCGCGTTGCCTTGCGGATCGAGCACCGCAGCCTTTGGCCTGACGAGGACTTTCACTTTCATCGTCTCACCATATTTGCGGCTCACCGCGCTAACAAGCGGATTCCGAGATTCAGGCTTCACGGACGACCTCTTTTGGTTTTTTATCTTCGCGCAAGCCCAAAAAAACTGGCGCGCGGAGCTTTCCGTCGCGGGTCCATTCCGCGAATTTGACTTCGCATACCAAGACCGGATTTACCCAATGCATTTTGCGCATTATCGATGGCGTGATTCCTTGCACCCATTTTCCTTTTTGCTTCGACGGAAGATCGACAAAGGGACAATCGTCGCGCTCTTCTTGTTGGAACTTCTTATGCAACATGGACAATGATCTCCCGGTAAAACCGGTGCCGACCTTTCCGGCAAAGAAAAGCTTCTTGTCCCTATAATAGCCGACCAGAATCGCGCCAAAGTATTTCCGCGATCCCTGCGGCGGCGTGTATCCGCCAATCACGAATTCCTGTTCGTTCACGCATTTGAGTTTGATCCACGCGCCGCTGCGGCGCCCTGATTCGTAAACCGAGACACGTTGTTTGCCAATGAGACCTTCGAGGCCCCGACGCTTCACTTCCGCCAGCAACTTGGTCGCGTCGGAACCAATCTCTCCCGAGAAACGGATCGGGTCGGCCACGCCCTCGGAAAGTTTCGCGAGGAGTTCCTTGCGTTGTCCGAGTGGAAGTTTGATCAGACTCTTGCCGTCGAGTTGCAGCAAATCGAAAACGTAAAAGCGGACAGGCGATTTTCGCCCTTCCAGCTCGAGAGCTTGCAAAAGTTGAAATGACGAGCGTCCTTCGTCATCGAGTGCAACGATTTCGCCGTCGATCACGCACTCTCGCGCAGGAAAATTCTTTATCGCTTCGACGATTTCCGGGAAACGTCTGGCCAATTCATTTTCGTTGCGCGACAGTAACGACACTTTCTTGTCGATCTTGACTGCGATCGCACGGATTCCGTCGAATTTGAGTTCGTACATCCAGTCGCCGGTGGTCGGGGGCTTCTCCAGCAGACGCGGTTTCATTGGCTCGATGAAGCGCGGTTTTGCGGCGGGCAATTCTGGTAGGGATGGATCTCCGAGCCGTCCGGTATCCTTTCGGCGCGCTTGTAAATCGCGCCCTACCAGCGCGGCTTTGATCCGCGTTTTCAACGTTGATGTTGCGCTCTGGTCTTTTTCTTCGCGGTTGGATTCCCATTCGGCGTCGCGATCGTCCGCGATCTGTTTCATGGTCCGACCGCTTTTGACCGATTCATCCTCACGCTTTTTTGAAAGCGGTTTCGCGCTCGATCCTGTTTTCAAGATCAGCCACTGATTCTTTTCACCATCGCGGCCGCGGATGCGCACTAGGGTCCATTCGCCTTTTGCTTTCTCGCCTTCGAGAACCAGATGCAGTTTCCCATCCTGCAACGATTTCAGCGGTTGCTCGCCATAGATGAAATATTTTCCGCGGTCCCACACCATAACCGTGCCGCCGCCGTATTGTCCCTCGGGAATGACGCCCTCGAACTCCGCGTAATCGATGGGGTGATCCTCGACTTCCACAGCGAGATGTTTTTCACCCTGCTTCCAGGGAAGTCCTTTCGGCACGGCCCAGGATTTTAAAACCCCTTCCATCTCCAGCCGAAAATCGTAATGCAACCGGCGCGCATCATGTTTCTGGATCACAAAACGGGACGCGCCCCGCACGGCTTTCGGTTTGGGCTTGCCGCCTTTCGGCTCGGAAGTCCGTTTGAAATCACGCTTCCGCTTATAATCGGTCAGTCCCATCAACGTTAAACTAACCGCGAATTACGCCGAAAAAACGCAGATTTCTTGAGCAGGGACGCGACGGCGCGCGTCCCTCCAAAACTCACGGTTCCGCGGCAAGTGGCTCGCCCACCAAATAGCGGGTGAAACGCCGGATCACAATGTTCTCGCCAAGCTCGGCAATTTTCGCATTCAGGAGTTCTTTAATCGTCTGGTCGGGATTCTTTATAAACGCTTGCTCGAGCAAACAGACAGTGCTGTAAAACTTGTCGAGCTTGCCCTCGACAATTTTACTGACCACGTTCGCGGGTTTGCCTTTCATCTGCGCCTCGTATATGGCGCGTTCGGCCTCGACAATCTTCGATGACACTTGCTCCCGGTTAACGTAAAGGGGGTGCGCCGCGGCAATATGCAATGTGATGTCCTTTACGAAATCGCGAAAATTCTCATTCCGCGCCACAAAATCGGTCTCGCAATTCACTTCCACGAGCACGCCCACTTTCCCTTGCAAATGGATGTAGGAAGCCACAATACCCTCTTTTGTCGCACGGGAGGCCTTTTTGCCGGCGCTGGCCATGCCTTTGGTTCGCAAAATCGCCTCGGCTTTTTGTAGGTCACCGCCGCTTTCCGCGAGTGCGCGCTTGCAGTCCATAAATCCGGCGTTGGTTTTCTCGCGGAGTTGTTTGACGAGTTGAGGATTGATTTCGCTTGTTGCCGGCATGTGAAGGAAAGTTACAAAAGTTAAAAGGTTACAAAGTTAAAACGCTAACTCGCTACGATGTAACAATGTAACAACTTTAACGTTTCAACGTCGCTATGCGGAGACACCCGCCATCTCGACTTGCTCGCGAATTCGCGATTCGCTGCTCGCCGAAACAATGGCGTCCACCAGCTTTTGCAGAATCACGCGAATAGCACGGATCGCATCATCGTTGCCGGCGATTGGATAATCGATCAACTCGGGGTCCGAATTGGTGTCAACAATCGCGACGACCGGAATCTGGAGCCGCCGGGCCTCGTTCACGGCATTTTGCTCGCGCGTGGTGTCGATCACGACCAGCGCATCGGGCAATTGCGACATTTCAAGTATTCCGTCAAGATTGCGACGGAGTTTTGCCGCCTCGCGGTTTAGCGCCGCCAGTTCCTGTTTTCCCATTTTCTTGTACTCCGGCGATTGCTCGATCTGCTCAATGTATTTCAATCGTCCAATGCTTTTGCGAATGGTGGCCAGATTAGTCAGCGTACCGCCGAGCCAGCGCTGATTGACATAGAATTGCCCGCAGGCCAGCGCTGCTTCCTTGATCGCTTCCTGGGCCTGCTTCTTGCAGCCGACGAACAAGATTTTCCCGCCGCGACGCGTGATCTCTTGCAAAAACTCGGTCGCGCGACGCAATTGCTGCACGGTCTGATCGAGATTGATGATGTAAATTTGGTTCCGTTGCTCAAAGATGAACGGCTTCATCTTCGGGTTCCAGCGTTTGGTCTGGTGCCCAAAATGGACCCCCGCTTCAAGAAGCTCGGGCACTAATTCTGTTGTGTCTGCCATAAAAAACAAAAACGCCAGCCCGAACAGGGAAACGGCGGATGCGGAAGATGCTACACGCCCGGCGCAAAGGCAAATGGAATGTTCATGCAGTCTCCGGTTTCACATTCTTCTCGGCATAGCGGGCGAGAATCCAGCAAAGATCTGACAGACGATTAAGGTAGCGCAAGATTTCCGGGTTGAAGCTTTGTTCGTCCGCGCCTTGAGCGGCAACGTGCCGTTCGGCCCGACGGCAGGTTGTGCGCGCAAAATCCAGCGCTGCAGAAACGGCTGTTCCGCCGGGGATCACCCAATCTTTGGGGTAAAGCGATTTATCTTTCTCAAGCTCGACAATCACTGCGGTGACCCGATCAACCATCGCTGCCGTGGTGACATGAAATCCATCTTTGAGATAACGTTCTCGATCTTGTGGAGTTGTCGCCAGCTCACCCATCACAACGATTAACTCTTTTTGCACAGCGAAAATTTGTTCCGAAATAAATTTCTCGCTGCAAATGGATCGCGCGAGGCCGAGCGCAGCGGTTAGCTCGTCAATACAACCATAAGCGTCGACGTGCGGATCGGCTTTCGACACACGCCGGCCGTACATCAGCGAGGTTTCGCCCTTGTCGCCAGTTTTAGTGACGATCGACATCAGGAGCAGAAGTATTGGAGTAATGGAGCGGTGGAGTAATGGCTCTTATTCGCGACCATTACTCCACTACTCCATCGCCGCAAGACTACCCAATCGCCGGCTGCGCTTCCGGCTCTTCCATCACCGCAGCGCCGATCGGTTCGCCTTTCTCCACGAGTTTGATCTCGCGGTGCTGTGGGAATCCCGTACCGGCCGGAATCAAGTGACCCATGATCACGTTTTCCTTGAAGCCGCGCAGCCGATCGACTTTGCCAAGCGTTGCCGCCTCGGTAAGCACGCGGGTCGTGTCTTGGAACGAAGCTGCGGAAATAAAGCTGTCGGTTTCGAGCGAGGCTTTTGTGATGCCCAGAAGCACAGGTGTGGCTTCGGCGGGCTTTCCCCCTTGCTCAACTACGCGCTGATTCTCTGCTTCAAAATCGAGTCGATCGACTTGGTCGCCCCAAAGCAATGAAGTGTCGCCCGGATCAGTAATTTTCACTTTGCGCAACATTTGGCGCACGATGATCTCGATATGCTTATCGTTGATCTCCACCCCTTGCAGGCGATAGACCTCCTGCACTTCATTAACCAGGTGTTCCTGCAGGTCCTGCGGCCCGCAGACTTCCAAGATTTCGTGAGGTACAACTGGACCTTCGGTAAGCTGCTGACCTTTCTTCACGAAGTCTCCTTTGAAGACGATGATATGTTTTGTGAGCGAGATGAGATGTTCTTCCTCTGAGCTAGTGTCGGGATCTTTCAAAATAAGCCGCCGCTTCCCGCGAATCGTTCCGCCCATCTCGACTATTCCATCGATCTTGGCAATCTCAGCCGCATCCTTTGGTCGACGCGCCTCGAACAACTCGGCCACGCGCGGCAGGCCTCCGGTGATGTCCTTCGTCTTCGCCACTTTTCGCGGTGTTTTTGCCAGCAACGCACCTCCGCGCACCTTGTGTCCTTCTTCGACGATGACGTGAGCACCAGCGGGGATGGAATAGCTGGCCAGCACGTCCTTCTTATCTCCCATGATGACAATCTGCGGATGCAAATCCTCCTTGTGCTCAATGATCACGGTGCCCATGAGGCCGGTGGCTTCATCAACATCACGCTTGATGGTCACACCAGCGATCATATCGCGGAATTCGATCTTGCCGCCCTTATCGGTGAGAATCGGCACGTTGTACGGGTCCCACTGCACAAAGGTTTCGCCTTTCTTAACTGAGGCACCGTCGTCTTTGGAGATCATGGAGCCGATAACAACGTTGTAACTCTCGAGTTCGCGGCCCTCCGCGTTATGCACACTGATCGAGCCGTTTTTGTTCAGAACAATCCAGCTGCCATCGAGCGCTTGCACAGTTCGCAGGTCGTTAAATCGGACACTGCCATCGTTTTTCGCCTTGATGATCGGTTGCTTGAAAGTCTGGCTGGCCGTTCCGCCGATGTGGAATGTCCGCATCGTCAATTGCGTCCCGGGCTCGCCGATTGATTGTGCCGCAATGATCCCAACGGCTTCGCCGAGTTTCACGAACTGGCCTGTAGCAAGATTGCGTCCGTAGCACATCGCGCAAACGCCGCGGCCACATTCGCAGGTAAGCACCGAGCGAATCTTTAAACTCTCCACCCCGACGCGCTGAAGTTCCGCCGCAATTTTTTCATCAATTAACTGATTCGCTTTGACGATTTTCTTTTTCTTGTCCACCGGGTCCGCGATGGTCTCGCAACTCACTCGACCAATGATGCGCTGACTAAGATCGACAACTTCCTCGTCGCCCTCGTAAATCGAGCGCACCACGATACCATTCACGGTCCCGCAATCATCCTTGTTGATGATTACGTCCTGCGCGGCGTCCACCAGCTTACGAGTAAGATAACCGGAATCCGCTGTTTTGAGTGCCGTGTCGGCAAGTCCTTTTCGCGCTCCGTGCGTGGAGATAAAATATTCGAGCACGCTCAGGCCCTCTCGAAAGTTCGAAGTAATGGGCCGCTCAATGATTTCTCCCGATGGTTTGGCCATTAAACCGCGCATGCCCGCCAGCTGCCGCACCTGCTGCCGGTTTCCGCGTGAGCCTGAATCAACCATGAGGTAAACAGGATTGAGTTCCTTGCGGCCCTCGTTGTGTTCGAGGGTGCGAAACATTACGCTGGAAATTTCATCGCCGGCGTGGGTCCAGATGTCGATAATCTTATTGTAACGCTCGCCATCGGTAATAATGCCTTTGCGGTATTGCTGCTCAACCTGCCGGATTTGTTTGTAAGCATTTTCGAGCTCGGTTTGTTTCTCTTTCGGAATGATCATGTCAGAAATCCCAATCGAGATGCCGGCCTTGGTCGCTTCGGCAAAACCGAGTTCCTTCAATTTATCCAACGTCGCGACCGTTTCAGTCGGACCAGCAATTTGGTAACAACGCCAGATAATATCGCTAAGTTGTTTCTTGCCTGCGGGCTTGTTGAAAAATCCCAGCTGTTTCGGCCAAATCTCGTTGAAGATGACACGGCCCGCTGTGGTCTCGATGACCTTTGCCTCAGTATTTCCATAGGCCGTTTGCTGGCCATGATCAGGATTCTTGATCCGGATCCGATCGTGTGTCCGGACGCTGCCTTCGGCCATCGCGAATTCCACCTCGGTAGCATCGGCAAAGAGTGGAAGACGTCCGTCGCCATCACTTCCTGCGGTTCGGCGTGGATTTTGCGTGAGATAATAGCAGCCGAGCGTGATGTCCTGAGATGGTGTCGTGATCGGCTTGCCACTCGAGGGAGAGAAGATATTATTCGGAGCGAGCATTAGCATGCGCGCTTCCATTTGCGCTTCCACCGAGAGCGGCACATGGACGGCCATTTGGTCGCCGTCGAAGTCCGCGTTGTATGCCGTGCAGACGAGCGGGTGAATGCGGATGGCTTCGCCTTCGATCAACTGCGGTTCAAACGCCTGGATCGACAATCGATGCAAAGTCGGCGCGCGATTGAGCAACACCGGATGACCCTTGGTAACTTCGTCGAGAATGTCCCAAACTTCCGGCGTCTGGCGCTCAATCATTTTTTTCGCGCTGCGCACCGTGTGCACATAACCGAGATCCTTTAGCCGGCGGATGATGAATGGCTCGAACAGAACGAGCGCCATCTTCTTCGGTAAACCGCATTGATGAAGTTTCAGCTCAGGGCCGATGACAATAACAGAGCGGCCCGAGTAATCGACACGCTTGCCGAGCAAGTTTTGACGGAAACGTCCGCCTTTGCCCTTGAGCATATCGCTCAGTGATTTCAGCGGACGATTGCCCGCGCCGGTGACGGCGCGCCCATGCCGGCCGTTGTCGAACAAAGCATCAACGGCCTCCTGCAACATCCGCTTTTCATTGCGAATGATGACATCGGGAGTTTTGAGCAGAAGCAGATTTTTGAGTCGGTTATTGCGATTAATAACCCTGCGATAAAGATCGTTCAGGTCCGAAGTCGCAAAACGCCCGCCTTCGAGCGGAACAAGCGG
>CATPAV010000137.1 GCA_955652245.1 uncultured Candidatus Udaeobacter sp.
CGACTTCGTGAGGTGATAGGGACGCCGTGCCGTCCCGCACAGCGGGAGTCGGCGCAGCGCGCCGACCCTACCTCAGAATTTGAAGAAGCGCTCGATGACGATCTAAACATTTCCGCGGCGCTTGGGTTTTTGTTTGAATCAATTCGCGAAACGAACCGCGCGATGGATCGAGGCGAGCTTGATTCAGCGTCGGCGAATTCGTGGTTGAAGTCGTGGCAACGAATCAACAACGTGCTCAATCTTGAGATGGAAATAGCAGAACTTCCGGTCGAGCTTGCGAAGCTGGCTGAGGCACGCACGCAAGCGAGGCTTGCAAAAGATTTCCGCAAAAGCGATGAATTGCGCGACAAATTGAATGCCCTCGGGTGGGAAGCGCGCGACACCAAGGACGGGCAGAAAATTACGCGACGCGCCGGTGCTTGATCTAAATGTTTGCGCCTGCTGAATTTCTTAACCTCGAACACACGGCCCATCCGAAGTTGTTCGAGAACCAGAATTATGTCTGGGACGCGCTCAAACAAATTGCGAGTTACTTGCAATTTCGTTTGAAGCCCGGAGTGCTGGGTGAACTAGTGGGAAAACCTTTCATCAGCAATCATGTCTTCATCGGACGTGGCACGATTGTCGAACAAGGTGCGGTTCTGAAAGGTCCCGCCTGGGTCGGCGAGAATTGTCAGATTCGCAGTGGCTGCTACGTGCGCGAAAACGTAATTGTCGGTAACCGCGTGGTGATGGGGAACTCATGCGAATTCAAGAATTGCATTCTCTTCGACGAAGCGCAGGTGCCGCATTTTAATTATGTCGGAGATTCAATCCTGGGGCACCATGCTCATCTTGGCGCGGGCGTCATTCTCTCGAACGTGAAGCTCGATCATGGCGAAATCGCCGTCGTGACACCCGACGGCAATATCGCAACCGCACTCCGAAAATTCGGGGCAATCATCGGTGACCGGACGGAAATCGGTTGCAACGCCGTGATTAATCCGGGCTCGATCCTGGGCCGCGATTGTATTATTTATCCAGGCGTGAACTTTCGCGGTGTCCTGCCGGCCGGCAGCGTGGTGAAGTTACGGCAGGAAATTCAAGTCCTGGATCGACGCGAAGGATAACGTGCTGGCGGATGGGCGGGGATTCGAACCCCGGGTGCCTTTCGGCACACACGCTTTCCAGGCGTGCACAATAGACCGCTCTGTCACCCATCCGTTTGGGAACAACAAATCAAAGTTGCAAGCGCCGGAACAATTCGTCGAGCGGCAGCTGAATGCCGATGTAGAATTCACCGAAATCCGCATACTCGGTGCTCACCGGATCAAAACGCATTTTGTAAACGATCGCCTTGATCTGAAACGTGTCGCGCGCGAAAAGCGTCACGCCCCACTCCGCGTCGTCCAGGCCGGTCGATCCCGTAATGAGCTGCTTTACTTTGCCGGCAAACTCACGGCCCACGCTCGCATGACCTTTCATTAACTTGCGGCGCTCATCGTATGGAAGCGCGTACCAATTGCGCTGCTCGCCACGACGTTTGCTCATATTATAAAAGCAAACCACCGGCCAATCGGGCAGCGTCGGATACACGCGCTCATGTCGATAATGTTTTATTCGCTCGCGGAATGAATTCATTGCTTCGGCGAATTTCTCCGAGTCGGACTTGATGTTTTGCTCCTTCGCCAGTGTCTCCGCGTACTCTTCATCCGTCGTGATGTACTCGCTCTCTTCCGTGAGCGAGAGATAGCCGTACACCGGCGCCAGGACATCGGCGCCTAGCGAGAGAGATAGTTGCTTCTCGATCTTGTTTGCGTTGTGCAAGTCCGGTGTGATCAACATGAAGCCGAGGTCCGCTTTGGGCGTCACCATGCTGAGCGTCAGTAATTGCGTCGATTCCGTTGCGCGCACTTCCTGCACGAGCGACGCCAGATTCGTTTTCGCGGCGTTCTGTTCTTCGCGACTGAGCAATTGCCATTGTCCGTACTCGATCCGGTAAAACAAATGCAGACAATGCCAGCCTTCTTCGGGAACAAGCGTCGTGTTTTTATCCGTCATCGCGTTAGTCTCTCCCGCGAGAAGTCGAGGTCAAGGGTAGCGCACGCGTCTCGCGTGCGCTATTCCGACGGCCGCTCGTCCGCGACAACGCTTTGCGCACGCGGCAAATGCGCCATGCAATATTCTTCGCCGTCGCGCGAGACGCGAAACTCGAGATTCGGGTCGCTTAATTCCGACGCGCCGCAAACTGCGCATTTGTGCAATGGCTCGGTTTCGCTGCGAGACTGGCGAGCAAAACGTTTGTGCCGCGCCGAGACTTCACCTCGGTGCCGCGCTTCGTAAACGATCTGCGGGCCAAAAAAGATCAGATAATTCACGAACGCCGCCACCAGCGCCATGCGATAGGAATTTGAATTCACGAAAAATCCGAGCAACAAAAACGCGGCTGAAACCCAGGCGAGCCATTTGATTTTCACCGGCAGGATAAACAAGATGTAAATTACCTGGTCGGGATAAAATCGCGCAAACGCGTAAAACAAGGACGCGAACAGCATTGAATTGGAAAACCTCGCGCCGAAGAAAAATGCGGCGGCCGTGGTGCCGATCATTCCAACAAAAAAATAGAGCGTCAGCCGGAACGCTCCCCACGCCTGTTCGAGTCCGTCACCAATAAACCAGAGAAACCAGAGGAAAAGAATGATCCACAAGAAACTAAAGGTTTGCGGGAGAAAAATATAAGTGACCAGCCGCCAGATTTCGCCATGGCGAATCTGCGCCGGATCGAGCTCGAGCACGAACCGAAAATCGGGATTCAGCCGCACTAGCATGAACACAAGCGCGGTGAAACCGACCACGATTCGGATTAGTCCCGGGACTCTAAGAAAACCGAAGCGGCGTTCGAGTTTATCCAGCCAAGTCATTGTGTTGCCGCATGGTAGAGGTCAGGCGTTTCATTTTCAAGGCAGGGGCGGTTCACCTGGACCGCCCACGGGCGATTGAGAGCCTGCCCTGAGCGCAGTCGAACGGGTCAATCGCCCCTACCTGTGCTAGGCTCACTGGCATGAGCGAAAGCGCGCAAAAAACTACGCCGCTGTACCAAGAGCATGTGCGGCGCGGCGCGAAAATCATTCCGTTCGGCGGCTGGCTCATGCCGGTGCAATACATCAGCATCGTCGAGGAACATCAGGCCGTGCGAAATAACATCGGCATCTTCGATATTTCGCACATGGGACAATTGATCGTCAGCAATCTGGCGGCTGCCGAATGGCTGAACACGATGCTGACTAACAACATCGAGAAGTTGGAAGTTGGCCAAGGGCAATATACTTTTCTGCTCAACGAACGTGGCGGAATCATCGATGATTTGATCATTTATCAGATCGGGGAGCAGAAGTTTCTCCTCGTCGTGAATGCCGCGCGCACGGACGAAGACTTTGCCTGGATGGATCGACATCGACCAAAGGATGTTGATCTAAAGAATCGCAGCGCGGATTTTGGCGGCGTCGCTATTCAAGGCCCGCGCGTAGCGAAATTGTTTCACGCACTTTTCGGCGAAGATGTCGATCTTCCGCCACGGAATCACATTGTCGATCTTGGGTTCGATGGGATAAATGTTTCTGTCGCGCGAACCGGTTACACGGGTGAGGACGGTGTGGAAGTTTTCTTTCGCGGCGAAGACGCCGTCAAGTTTTGGACTGCCGCTCTCAAAAAAGGCGGACCGCTTGGAATCAAACCGTGCGGCCTCGGCGCGCGCGACACCTTGCGCCTCGAAGTCTGTTATCCACTCAATGGTTTTGATCTCTCGCCTGAACGAAATCCAATCGAAGCCGGCCTCGGCTTCTTTGTCGATCTCACGAAGCCAAATTTCATTGGTCGTGAAGCTTTGTTGAAGGCAAAAGAAAATGGCTCGCCGGAAAAGCTGATCGCGTTTCGGATGCAGGCGAAAGGCCCGCCGCCTCGCGTACATTATTCGGTTTTCGATAAGAGCGAGCGCATTGGTGAAGTGACCAGCGGCACACTTTCTCCGAGCTTGAATTACGGCATTGGCATGGCATACGTGTCCGCGCCGCACGCGAAAATCGGAACCAGGATCGACATCGAGATTCGCGGACAGAAATTTCCGGCCATCATCGAAAAGAAACCGCTCTACAAAAAATCATGAACGTTCCCGACAATTTGCTTTACGCCGAGACACACGAATGGATTCGCCGCGAAAGTGACAACGTCCGGGTCGGCATCACCGATCATGCGCAATCTGAATTGACCGATGTGGTTTATGTCGAGCTGCCGAAAATCGGTCGGCAAGCAAACGCGAAGGAAGCGATCGCAGTTATCGAATCGGTCAAGGCCGCGAGCGACATCTACGCGCCGGTCAAAGGCACAGTGATTGAAGCAAACAAGGCGCTTGAAGCAGATCCCGGACTAATCAACCGCGAACCCTACGGCGAGGGCTGGATTTTTGTTTTGAAGATCGACAACGCGGACGATCTCAAACAATTGAAAGACGCAGCGGCGTACCAAAAGCAGATCGGTTAAGGGATCAACCAAGCGATGCGGCCGACACCCGCCCGTTCACCGTTGAGGCTCCTGCCGGTCCTACCGAGCGACTCAGTCTGCTTTTTCTCTTTTTATGACGAAGCCGATGTAGCCCCAGCGGCCCCATTCATAATGAGACGTGCGCTGCGCATCCAGGCGGCTGGTCTTTTTATCGTGCGCGTATGTCTTTGCCACAAATTCGGGAAACGCCGCGTTCATATGGACATCGTGCGACACCAAAAGACCGCCGTCGCGCAACCGCGGCCAAAATGCACGGAACTCCCAAAGCATGTGCCGGTAACTGTGCGAGCTATCATGCAGAAACATGTCGATTGATGATGGCAGTTGGTCGCGCTGCACGAAATCTTCGACCTTGCCGCGCAAAGACACGAACTGCGGTCGCAATTCATCCGGGATCAAAACGCCCTGCTCACACTCCTCACACTCCTCACTCCACTCGATGCTGTGCAGCTTTGCCGTGGTGAGCCCTTCGTCCACAAACGCTTTCAAAATAAAGGCCGAGGACATCCCAATAAATCCACCGGACTCGACGACCACCGCCGGTCGCTGCCAGCGCGTCAACGCGTAAAGCGTTGCGCAATCGAGTGACCCCATTAACCCCTGACTGCCGTACGCGTCCCGTCGCCGGGTCATTTCCGCCATAAAATCGCTGTTTCGAATTTCTGCCGCGAAA
>CATPAV010000138.1 GCA_955652245.1 uncultured Candidatus Udaeobacter sp.
CCCCCCGGCACCGGAAAAACCACGCTCGCGCACGTCATTGCCGAGATGACGCACGCAAGGTTCGTGCGCCTGAGCGGCGTAGAAAGCAACGTGGCCGAAATGCGTCGCGTGATCTTGGCGGCGACTAATCGCCTCCGCACCTCGGGTCAAAAGACGATCCTCTTTATCGATGAAATCCATCATTTCAACAAGGCGCAGCAGGACATTCTTCTGCCCGATGTTGAAAGCGGAAATCTGAGATTAATCGGCGCGACCACTTACAATCCGTTTTTCTATGTAAACAGCCCGCTCGTTTCGCGCTCACAGGTTTTCCAGCTCGAACCGCTTCGTGTTGAACAATTGGAGGAATTGATCGATCGCGCGCTCGCGGATAAAGGGCGCGGCCTAGGGAATCACAAGGTCAAGATCGACAAAGATGCCCGACGGCATCTCGCGAAACTGAGCGACGGCGACGCGCGCAAATGTCTAAATGCGCTCGAAATTGGCGTCCTTACCACGCAGCCTGATCCCGACGGCGTGATTCACTTCACGCTCGCAGTTTCCGAGGAGAGCATTCAGCAAAAGGCGATCGTCTATGATCGCGCGGGCGACGCCCACTACGACACGATCAGCGCATTCATCAAAAGCATGCGCGCGTCCGATGAAAAAGGCGCGATGTACTGGCTCGCCAAAATGTTGCATGCTGGCGAAGATTTCCGCTTTATCGCGCGGCGTATTGTCATTTTTGCCAGCGAAGACATCGGTCTGGCCGATCCGGAAGCGCTGCCGCTGGCGATCGCGACGCAGCAAGCTGTCGAATTTGTCGGCCTGCCCGAAGCACGCATTCCCCTCGCGCATGCGACGGCTTACATGTGCCGGGCGGCGAAAAGCCGTGAAGCCTACGACGCGCTGAATACTGCCACGGAAAAGATTGAGATGGAACAAACAAAGCGCGTCCCGGAAGATCTCAAGAACAAACACTTTCCGGTAAATCCAGAAGGGTGAGGGTTCCGCCGTGAGTCCAGCGTCCGATTTCGACCGAATCGCCTCACACCTCGCTCTTTGGCACGGTTATGATCCTGCCGTTAAAGCAGACCTTTACTCGACTTGCGTCCTGACTCCCTGCGGCGCTTATCTTATTGATCCAATTCCGTTGCAGAGCAAAACGCTTGACGAGCTTGTCGGCTCCGGCCGTGTTTCCGGAATTATTGTGACAAATTCCAATCACCGTCGTGCTTCTGCTCAGTTTGCCGAGAAGTTCTCGATTCCGGTCTTTGCGCGCTGCGAAATATTCTCGGATAAGATGCCGCGCCAATTCAGGAAAGTTGCAGATGGGGACGAGATTTGTGACGGGCTGCTTCTGAGTGGCATCGAGGGCGCAGCAGCTGGCGAAATCGTTCTGCATTACGCGCCAAGCGGCGGGACGCTGATCGTTGGCGATGCCCTGATTAACTTTGAGCCGTATGGGTTTACTTTTCTGCCCGCAAAGTATTGCTCGAATGAAAGAGAAATGAGGCGTTCGTTACGAAAACTTCTTAGGTACAAAGCCGACCGAATGCTTTTCGCGCATGGGTCGCCGATCCTGTCCGGGGCGAGCGGCCGGTTGCAGGCATTGCTGGACAGCGATGCTTGAATTTCAATTGCTGTGGACGCTAAGGATCGACAAGGTGAGGCGAGCGGACTTGGTGGGCCGGTGACAAGGTTTCTCCGGCTGATTCGTTTTTCCCACACGGTTTTTGCGCTCCCATTTGCTCTCGGCGCGTTTGTGGTGGCCGCGAATGGCCGGCCCTCGTTGCGTACGCTGTCGCTGGTCGTGATCTGCATGGTCCTCGCGCGAACGGCAGCGATGCTCTTCAATCGCGTCGTCGATTGGTCGCTCGATCAGCGCAATCCGCGCACCGCCACGCGTCACCTGCTCGTTTCGAAATCGGCGGCCCTCATTTTCCTGACTCTAAGTTCCGCTGGATTTGTTTTCGCAGCGGCGGCGATCAATTGGCTGACGTTGATGCTCGCGCCGGCTGCTCTGGCCGTGATTTTTTTTTATTCGCTCACGAAGCGGTTCACGAGCGCGACCCACTTCTTTCTCGGATTGGCGCTGGCAATTGCGCCGGTCGGCGCCTGGATTGCGCAAACCGGACATGTCGATCTTGCGCCGCTGGTGCTTGGGGCCGGCGTGATCTGCTGGGTCGCTGGATTTGATCTGATTTATGCGACACAGGATTATGATTTCGATCGGCGCGAAGGCATTCGGTCGCTCGTCGTAAAGCTTGGAATCGCGCGCAGTCTCCGGTTGGCCCAATTACTGCACCTTGGAATGTTTGCTGCGCTAATCGCCTTCGGCATCGCCGCCTCGCTCGGCTTGTTTTATTACTCCGGGATGCCGCTTGTTGCGGCGGCGCTTTTTTACGAGCACAAACTCACGAGCAAACTCGATCTGGCTGGCATCAATCGCGCATTTTTCGAGAGTAATGCATTTGTCAGCGCTGTGTTTCTGATCGCGGTCTGTCTCGATCGATTGGTTTGACCGATCACATCGCGTTTAGCTGTGCCACGCGCCTCTCGTGCCGGCCGCCATCGAAACCTGTTTCCAGCCAGATCCGTACAATCTTTAGCGCGAGATCCTCGGGAATCATGCGCTCTCCGATCGAGAGAACATTCGCGTCATTATGTTGGCGGGAAAGCCGGGCCGATTCTTCATTCCAGCAAAGCGCGCAACGCACGCCATGAACCTTGTTCGCTACCATCGCTTCGCCGTTGCCCGAGCCGCCGAACACAATGCCACGTTCGCATTCGCCGCGTGCGACTGCTTCTGCGGCTGGGCGAATAAAGAGCGGGTAATCGACCGGTTCCTCACTGAACGTTCCGAAGTCTTTTACTTCGTGTCCGAGTCTGCCGAGCAGTTCCCTCACTCTCTCTTTGTAGCGAAAACCGGCGTGATCCGTGCCGAGCGAAATTTTCATTACGAGAATTTGTTAAACCGAATTCATGCAGAATGTCGAGAAGGTAGCGACGATTGACTTCAATTACCGGGCGGTTCGGGTGAACCCATCCCATCTACCCGCCGTGCAGTTTGGCCAGTTCACTCCAGATTTCCCGCTCCCGCTCGGTTAATTTTTTCGGGACATTCATTTTGACGACCACGTAAAGATCGCCGCGCTTGCCGGAAATTCCCGGAAGCCCTTGTCCGCGCAAGCGAAAGCGTTGTCCGCCCTGCGTCCCTGGTGGGACTTTCAAACGCACAGTTTTTTCAAGCGTTGGCACCCTTAGTTCGGTTCCAAGCACCGCCTGCCATGGTGCAATCTTCACTTCGTGAATGAGATCGCTTCCTTCAACCGTGAAATCAGGATGTCGAGCCAAGCGCACTCGCAAAAATAAATCGCCGCTTTTCCCGCCGCGTGCTCCCGCTTCCCCTTGGCCGGCGAGCCGAATGCGTTGCCCTTCATGCACGCCGCGCGGGATTTTGACTTGGTAGGTTTCCACTTTGTTTGAACCCGCGCGGCGTAGCGAAACCGACCTCGTCGACCTGCGAAGCGCTTCTTCGAGTGTGACCATGATGTCCGCTTCGACATCGCTCCCGCGTTCGGCCGTCGCCGGACGTCCGCCGAACCCGCCGAAAGCCGATCGGCCTCGGCCGCCGCCGAAAAATGCCTCGAAGAAATCGCTAAACCCTGTTCCGCCAAATTCGAATTCGACTCCGCCGTCGCTGCCTCCGTATTGATAAAATCCGCCGCCGGGCTGCTGCGCCCCCCATCCGGGCGGCGGCTGAAATCCACCCGGCTGATTCCAATTCGCGCCAAGCTGATCGTATTTCTTTCGTTTTTCCGGATCGCTCAGGACCTCATACGCCTCATTGATCTGCTTGAACTTTTCCTCGGCGGCCGCTTTGTCCTTCGCGACATCGGGATGATGCTTCCGGGCCAGCTTGCGAAAGGCAGTGCGAATTTCGTCTTCGCTTGCTGTCTTCGACACGCCCAACGTTTCGTAATAATCTCTAAACTGCACCGGCATCGCCTTGAATCTCTCGCACGACTCGCGCGGCGCAACTATCCGCTTCCATTTGCCCTGAATTAAATTGTCGAAGAAACTGTGGCGATGCGGGAAATGGGGAAATTTTTGATGATGCTTGGGGGCGTGAGCGTTGTGGCTGGTCTCGTGCTATGGGCCGGATTTGCGCCAAAATGGCTGGGGCGTTTACCTGGGGACATCCGGATCGAACGCGGGCATTCCGCTTTTTATTTCCCGATCGTCACCTGCATCATTCTCAGTATTCTGCTGAGTTTATTATTGTCGATCTTCCGGCGCTGACCATCCTTCCAAATGGTCGCCCGTTCGCGTATTCAGGCCCATCTCGAGGACCACGTTATTCGTCTAATGCAATGCCGGCGTTGTCCACGCATGCAATCGACGCCTGTTTCAGGCGGCGCTGTTATCAGCGATGTCATGCTAATTGGCCAGGCGCCTGGACCAAGAGAACCGGTTCTGCAAAAACCATTTGCGCATACCGCCGGGCGCACGCTCTTTCAGTGGTTCGAAAAATTCTGCGGTCTCGCGGAATCAACTGTCAGATCGAAAATCTATTTTGCGGCAGTTTGCCGATGTTTTCCCGGCAAAACTGTGACCGGCGGTGATCGCGTTCCTGCGCCGGATGAAATTCGAAATTGCTCCTCATGGATGGATGAGGAGATCGAAATCTTGCGACCGCGCCTCATTATTCCGGTCGGACGCTTAGCGATTACGCAGTTCATCGAGTGCACGAAATTAGAAAAAGTGATCGGCCGCAAATTCTGCGTTCGTCGCGCTGGACACACCCTTGATCTAATCCCGCTGCCGCATCCGTCCGGCGCATCGCCGTGGCACAAAGTCTCGCCTGGCAAGCAACTGACTGAGCGCGCAATGCGCCACGTCGCGCGCCATCCCGCGATTGCCGCATTGGCAGGGTGCGACCAGAGCTTGTCCCGAGCGAAGTCGAACGAGACGCGCCGAAATTGACTCGCCTCAGTACGCAATCCAACGTGCGAATTCCTTGATGGACGAATCAAAAATACGAACACGCTCTGAAATTCCCGAATCGGATAAGTGGGATCTGACGGGTCTTTTCGCTGACGTGGGAAAGTGGCGGGAAGATTTTATCCGGGTCCAAAAAACCTATCCGCAACTGAAAGAATGGAAGGGCAAGCTCGGCGCGTCGCCTCAAAGCCTCGCTGAGTGTCTTGAATTTGAGAAGGCGCTCGAGCTGAAACTCGAGCGTCTTTATCACTTTGCGTCCCTACAACTAGCGGAGGACAGCGCGAACAACGAATACCTCGCGCGGATCGGACAGATCCAAAATCTGATGACGAAGATCGGTGAAGCTGCGGCGTTTGTTGTCCCAGAAATCCAGGCGATCGGCGATGAGGTTTTTGCAACGTTCATCGTCGATCCGTCACTGGCCGATTGGCGGATCAAGCTGCACAAAATTCGGCGGCTGAAGGCTCACGTGCTCTCCGAGCCGGAGGAACGCATTCTCGCTTTAGGAAAGGTCGCGCTCAGCGGTTACGACGACACATTCTCGCAACTCACCGATGTGGACATGAAGTTTGGCGTGTTAACCGATGAAACCGGGCGCGAGAAACCGTTAACGCAAAGTTCCTTCAGTTCTTTTTTGGTAAAACGCGATCCCGAATTACGCAGACGCGCCTTTCACCAGTTCTACGCGGAATTCCAAGACCACCAATACACGCTTGCCGCGTCGCTGGCTTACTCGGTCAAAGCGGACATCTTTCGCGCACGCGCCCGGCATTATTCATCCGCTCTGGAAGCGGCCCTGTTCCCTGACGACGTCCCGATTTCCGTTTACGGCGGATTGATCGCCTCGGTCCGCGCGAACTTGAAGCCGCTTTTTCGCTACTTCGAATTGCGCCGGCGCGTGCTCGGTTTGGCCGAGTTGCATCATTACGACACTTACGCGCCGCTCGTTCCGGAAGTTGAAACACGCGTCACTTTTGATCGAGCCGTCGAGCATGTGCTCGCCGCGCTCGCACCGCTCGGAAAAGAATATGTCGATGTTCTGGCCGAAGGGCTGCGGGGGCGCTGGTGCGACCGATATGAAACAAAAGGCAAACGCAGCGGCGCGTTTTCATCCGGAAGCTATGGTACGTCGCCCTACATCCTCATGAACTACAAGGACGACGTCTTCGCCGACGTTTATACGCTGGCGCACGAAGCCGGCCACTCGATGCACACCTGGTTTTCTCAAAAATCGCGGCGCTTTCAGGATTACGAGTACCCGATCTTTCTGGCGGAGGTCGCATCGACATTCAACGAAGAATTGCTCACCCATCATCTGCTCGAGCAGACGAACGATCCGAAGATGCGCGCTTATATTATTAACCGGCAGATCGATGATCTTCGCGGCACCCTGTTTCGGCAGACAATGTTCGCCGAATTTGAGAAGATCATCCACGCGATCGAGGAAAGCGACGACGCGCTCACGCTCGACGTTTTCAAATCGCAGTACCGCAAGCTTCTCGAGATCTACTTTGCGGAAAATTTTGTTCTCGATCCGCAACTCGATCTGGAATGTCTCCGCATTCCGCATTTCTACAGCGCATTCTATGTTTATAAGTATGCGACCGGAATTTCCGCCGCCGTTGCGCTTTCGGAGCGGGTTCTCTCCGGCGAGTGCGGCAGCGTAGATGCGTATCTAAACTTCCTGCGCTCCGGCGGCTCGAAGTTCCCGCTCGGCGCGCTCAAGACCGCTGGCGTGGACATGGCAACATCGGCACCGATCGAGAGCGCGCTGCAATTGTTTGAGCGACGTCTGGATGAGCTCGAATCGCTCTTGCTATAGCAAAAGTCGGACGACACGGAGACCGCCCTTCCAAAATTCCAGGATGAAATTGGACGCGGAGGAACTGAAAAACCGAATCGCGCCACTTTTTGAAGAGAACTTTACGCGCTTCGGGGAATTAGGCGCTGCGGTTTCCATTTGGCAAAATGGGAAACCAGTTGTCGATCTTTGCGGCGGCTTTCGCGATGCGCGTCGCGAGCATCTGTGGACGTCAGATACCATCGTTCTCGTTTGGTCGGCAACGAAAGGAATCGGCAGCGCGTGTGTGCTGCATGTCTTGCAAGAGCACAAGATCGACATCGACCAACGCGTGGCCGAGTTCTGGCCGGAGTTTGCGCAAGTCGGCAAAGAAAAGATCACGCTCGCGCAACTGTTGTCGCATCAGGCCGGACTTTGTGCGCTCGATCGACGAGTCGATGTCCTCGACTACGGCGCAGTCATTCGCGCGCTGGAAGAACAAGCGCCGTTGTGGCCGCCCGGAACCGCGCATGGTTATCACGCCCGTACCTTTGGTTTTCTCCTCGATGAACTCGTACGCCGCACCGCTGGGAAACCGCTGGCAGAATATTGGCGAGAGATTTTTGGCGAACCTCTCAAACTCGATCTTTGGATTGGTTTGCCAGAAAGAGAGAATCCTCGCGTGGCAACGATGTATGCCGTCAAAGCCGGCAAACCGCCGGAGCCGAAACAATTTTATACCGATTTAATCACGCCCAGCACGCTGGCGCGCAAGACATTCACTTCTCCTTATGGATTGCACGCGGTCAACTCGATGAACAACATTTCGGTCCGTGCGCAACCGATTGTTTCCTTCGGTGGAATCGGCAGTGCATCTTCGCTGGCGAAATTTTACGCGATGCTCGCAAACGGCGGTGCATGGGAAGATCGGCAATTCTTTTCGCACGAAACTTTGCGTTGGATGACGACCACGCTAGCCGATGGCATCGATCGCGTCTTTCAAATACCAACTGCATTTTCTGCCGGCTTCATGAAAGATTCGCAACAATCAATGCGGCGCATCTTCGGAAGAACCTGTCCTGAGCGTCAGTCGAATGGATTGACATCTTCATTTGGGCACCCCGGTGCAGGCGGAAGCCACGCCTTTGCTGATCCGGAAAACAAAATCGCATTTGCTTACGTGATGAACCAAATGGAGCAATCGCTGCTCCCTAACGAGAAATCATTGCGGCTCGTGGATGCAATTTATGAACGGTAGTCGCACTGCTATGACGCGCGGAGCACACGCGCGAAAACTCTTCTCGCTCTGATGGTGGATCGAGCAGTCCCTTGCTCGGTGCTAAATTAGCGTGCCTTTGGGCGCCATATTTATATCGCCCGTCGGAGCGCGCGATCCACCTCACTCACCAATTATCGTGGTGGAAAGTTTTCGGCGATGCGGCGCGTCGCGGTGTTCGAAGAGAAAAATTCCCTGCCAGGTTCCGAGCTGCATTTTTCCGTCCACAATCGGGATCGTCTCGCTCGTTCGCGTCAAAACCATGCGGATGTGGGAGGGCATGTCATCGCTGCCTTCCGACCAGTGCGTAAAATAATCGGTATCTTCTGGCACGAGGCGGTTGAAGAATTCCTCGAGGTCGCGCCGCGCGGTTGGATCGGCATTTTCCATAACAATCACACTGCAACTGGTGTGCTGAACAAAGACCGTGACCGTCCCGCTGCGCAAGCCGCACTTGTCGATCTTGCGTTGAATTTCGTCGGTAATTTCGTACGTACCTTTGCCATTTGTTTGGACAGAGAAATAGCCCGTCTCAATGTGCACAGATCAAATCCCCATCGTTACGGATTCGCCTCGGGCGGTTGATAAAGATCCGGGATAGCCGCAATGAGGGAATCTGACAGCGGCCTGAGCTTCAGTTGCTCGGTCAGAAATTGAATGCGGTCGCGGCGGGCCACGGCATTGAGCACGTGGGGCGCGTCGTAAATCTTGAGGCGTTTTGGTTCGCTGACGATCTTTTCGTATTCGCGAATACGCTCCGGCGTAAAATACTTCTCCTTGCCGTATTGAAGAAAGACAAAGGCTGGGCCGGCGTGCGCGACGTACTTGCCCGGATCAATCCAGGCGTACTTCTTTACGAAAGCGTCGTATCTTTCCGGCCCGACTTTCAGGCGATGTTCCTGCTCTTCCTTTGATTGAAGATCGACTTCATCTGACAATGATCCAGCCATCAAGACGAAGGCCTTGAATCGCCGATCCGTTCCGCTCAGAATCGCCCCGGCCGAAGCATGGTAACTGTGGCCGACGAATGCGATGCGCTTCGGGTCGACGTCCTCGCGCGCAAGCAACAGATCAAGCCCGCAACGCATATCGACCACCGCCTGCACCATGTCAGTAATCTGTTGCTCGTTCAGCGGTTCGTTGTTTGTCACGTGACCCGGACGCGCGATTGGCCCATCGGGCAAAAGCGACACCACGCCCGCCTGCGCCAGCGCAATCGCTTCATCGAGAAACTCTTTACGATTGCGCATCGGCGAGTTCTCCCAATACCAATGGCCCCAAATCACAGCCGGGAACGGCCCTTTTCCTTTCGGCACAATGAGATAAGCGGGCACAACACCACCTTTCGGACTGGCACAAGTGGTGTCGTAGATAAACGCGTGCTCCCGCTCCTCCGCGCCGATCTGCTTCATTTCGATCGGTGCCTTTTGATCGTAATCAAAATGACGAAGCATCTCGGCATCTTGCGCGAGCGTGCGACCTGTCCCAGCGAGAACGTTCCCGACCCACAGAGTCAGCTGAGAAATGACAAATAGTCGCTTCATGGGCGCAACAATCCGCGAGGTCGGATTTGCCCGCAAATGCAGAGTCCCGAGTGAACTGACAACGCCGGTCGAACCAGCGAGACGTTGATCTTTTGCTCAGGCAATGGCCTAATAACTTTGCCAAGGCAAGGTGACTTGGAGCGCGTGTTATTTGATGAAACGGCGATTCATCGCCGGCTGGATCAGATCGCTGCGCAAATCTCAAGCGATTATCGCGATCGCGATCTGACGGTGATCGCCATCTTGAATAGGATCTTGATTTTTATGGCGGCCTTGTTGCGGCGGGTTCCGCTTCCGTTGAAGCTGGATTGCCTTACTGTGGCGAGTTATCACGGAAAAGCGCAAACAAGCGGCGATGTTGTTTTTAAGCAGGTTTCAGTGCCCGACGTGGTTGGTCGGCATATTCTTCTTCTCGATGACATTTTGGACAGCGGTCACGCACTGGCAGCCGTTCGCGGCAAGTTGGCAACGGCCAACTCGTGCACCATCCGAGTTTGCGTTTTGCTTAGCAAAAAGAAGGAGCGCGCACGGTATGTTGATGCCGATTACGTCGAGTTCGAAATTGAAGACGAGTTTGTGGTCGGCTACGGGCTCGATTTCAAGGAACAGTATCGCAATCTTCCAAACGTCGGGGTGCTGCGAAAGGAATTGATCGCGCAAGAAAGCTGATCCCGATGAATGTTCGCGTGCAATTTTATGCGCAATTGCGCGATTTGGTCGGCGCATCGGAATTCAATGTCGATCTTCCAGACAGATCTGCGGTGGGCGACCTGCTGGCGAAGGTTTATGAGCGTACACCCGCATTGCGTTCGCGCGACAAAAGCATCCTCATCGGTGCAGGCGTGGAATTTGTCGATCGCAATTACGAATTAAAACCGGGCGAGGAGATTTCGATCATGCCACCCGTGCAGGGAGGCTGATCGGATTTCTGTCACAACAGTAAGAGATTTGCTCGGCCATCGCGGGCGCGCGGTAGTTGCTTGTCGCGTTGCCGACAGGGGCTGCCTGGCTGGCAGCCTGTGCGCCCAGAAGTCAGTCGCGGAAATTTTTGAAATTGGTGGCGACACTGAAGTCACGGCTCCGCACAAATTGGATTACAGCTTGCAAGTCGTCTTTCTTTTTTCCGGTGACGCGAATTTGTCGATCTTGCAACTGGCTCTGCACTTTGAATCCGTGTGATTTGATCGCCTGGATGATTTCCTTGGCTTTATTCCCCTCGAGCCCCTGCTGAATTTTTAATTCCTGCCGGGCGTGTCCGACGGATGAGATCGCAGGCTCAACCTGTTCGATGTTACGAAGATCGACGCCCCGTTTGGAAAGTTTGCCGATCACAATTTCACGCAATCCTCGCAGCCGGGCGGCGTCTTCGGCAATGAGCGTGATTTTGTCTTTCTCGCCGAGAATTTCAGCTGCTGTACCCCTGAAATCAAAACGCGTCGCAAGCTCTTTGCGCGCTTGATTGAGCGCGTTATCAAGTTCCTGTTTGTCCACTTCGGAGACGATGTCGAAAGAGGGCATTTGCGAGGTATTCTAAATTCTGAACTTTTGGGCGCAACCAGCGTCAGGGGTTTTGCTCCACAACTTTGATGTTACCTTCGGTCGCGCGCATTCTGATTTGGGCTTCGCCGCCGCCGTTGACTAACACATCGACTTTGGTCATCGCTTGCGCGCGGTGCTCTCCCACGGCGGTGAAGTCGCTCGCAATTTTTCCTTGGACCGTTTCCGCAATTAGATGAAAAGCGCCGTCACTCGGAAGGAAGGCCCACGCATTTCCATCGGTGATCTTCGTTTGGACGGAAAATTTGCCTGGCTCCCACCATTCATAAGCCAAAGTAAAGGTGCCACGGCCCACCGTGACATCCACATTACTGAAGCAGTTGTGAACGAAGAGCCGGCCAGTTCCCAAGCGGGCGTGGACGCTTTGTCCGCGCATTTCCTCGACCGAGACTTCGCCATTAGCCAATTCCAATCGCGATATGCTGGCGGTATCGGGAACGACGATGGTGTAATCGACCGTCCCGGACCGGTCACGCAGACTCCACGTCGGTTCTCTAGGAAAAGTTGTTTCGATTGCAACTGTGCCTGGCTGCACAGAAACATCGACCGCGATCTGCTTCAGCCGCTTGGCCGAATAAGCTCTCTTGATCGCCTGCAACGTCATTTCGTGTGCAGGTGAACCGTAAACCTGAATCGAACCATCAACGTTTTTGATGCTTATACTGGTCGTCGGTTCGATCTTATAAGATTGCTCGACCGTCTCCTCCAGAACGCGGTCACCCGCAGGGCCGCAGCCGATAAGTGACAACGAATATGCGACAAATATCAGGCGAAAGCTCTGTTGATTAAAAGTTGCCGATCGCACGAACAAACTCTACCAGAGCATGTGCGTTGTTAATCAAGGGAAGAAACGCGGTCAAAACGATCACCACAAAGAGTCCGGCTTCGCCCAGAAAATCGTGACGCGCTTCGTTTTTGAAATAGTTGCGGCTGATATCCCAGAGCGATGGCGCTGAGACCCGCGCACAGTTAGTGTCAAAACTTTCCAGCGCAACAGAATTTCCGCGGCGGAATAAATTTTTGCCAGCGTCGCAGGTTAGATTGTCAAAGATATTAGAGGAGGAAAAGAGGCAATTCGCAGTGGGGAAGCTTGGAAGATAAAGTCCCGTGGATGGGGGCCAAATCGAGGGATTTAGCCTCCCTTGGAGAGGCCGTGCGGACGGGCAAAAAATTGAACGGGATACGTCCGGTCACTGTCAGAAATGCGAAATATTTAACCTTGTTAAATACTTTTGAGAATGCTACAACGCGTGATCGACAAGACGCCGGCGAATACCACTGACGGTACATTGTCGATCCAACCCCCCAAAATCATTGATGAAAAAGAGCTATATGGCTGCTGAAGATAGCGATACCGGAATTAAAATTTACCTGCGCGAGATCGGGCAAATCCCGCTCTTGACTCCGGAACAAGAAATTACTCTTGCCGCAAAGATCAAAAGGGGCGACCGCGAAGCGCGGGCGCTGATGATCCGTTCGAATCTGCGCCTCGTGGTCAAGATTGCGCATGATTACGCGAATCTCGGTTTACCGCTGCTTGACCTGATCTCCGAAGGAAACATCGGTCTAATGAAGGCAGTGGAGCGTTTTGATCCGGCGAAAGGCGGGAAGCTGAGCACGTACGCCGCGTGGTGGATCAAGCAATCGATCAAGCGGGCGCTAGCCAACCAGAGCAAGACAATCCGTCTGCCCGTTCACCTGGTGGACAAGATTTCCAAAATGCGCCGCGTTTCCTTGCAAATGAGCGAGGAGCTTGGCCGCGAGCCAACGGACGATGAACTGGGCGATGAGATTGGCATCGCAAGCGGAAAAGTTTCGCAGCTCAAGACTGTATCGATCCGGCCGGCTTCGCTCGATGCGCCAATTAGCGATGACGATTCCACTGAGTTCGGCGAGATCGTTGGGGACGAGGAAGCCCAAACTCCGTTTGAGCTATTGCGCGACAAAAATCTTCGCAATGAAGTCGGCGGTTTGCTTGATGTGCTCGACGATCGGGAGAAGAAAATCATTTTTCAACGCTTTGGATTGGACGGCGGTAAACCCAAAACGCTGGAAGAAGTCGGAAAGAAGTTCGGCGTTACGCGCGAACGCATCCGACAGTTGCAGAACATTGCGCTCTCGAAGCTCCGCCGCGCTCTGAGCAAGAAGGAGCGTCCGGTCGACGTTGAATTGCCGGTCGAAGCTTAGATCGACGGCAGCAAAGTCGTGTAAAAACGCGCCGACGAAAACGTCTGCGCGTTTTATTTTGCGGTCCGCAGTTGCACCGAATCGATGCGGTCTTCGCCCGCGCGAACATCGCTGATGATTACGAGTTGATCGCCCGGGGTGGTCAAATTGGCTTCGCGCAAAAACTTCTCCGCAGCCTCGATTGTCACGTTCGGGTCCCCAGTGAACCCAATCCTCACCGGGTAAACGCCCCAACAGATCGCTAATTGGCGGCGAACTTCTTCGCCAGGGGTGAAAGCGAATATCGGCGCATTTTCCGGACGAAGATTTGATACATTGCGCGCCATCGTCCCGTACCGGGTAAACACGATAATCTTCGCCCGCTGAAGCGAATTCGCCAGGACTACGGCCGAAGCAACTGTTTTTTGCCGCGCATCCTTGAGCCCCACCGATTTTGCGTAACCGGCGCCTCCGCTGCGCTCGATGCGCAGAGCCACGCGGTTTAGCACTTCGACGCATTCCACCGGATAACGGCCAACACTTGTTTCACTGCTAAGCATGATCGCATCCGCCTGCTCGAAGACGGCATTCGCCACGTCGGTAATTTCGGCCCGAGTCGGCAAAGGATTTGTGATCATCGATTCGAGCATTTGAGTCGCGACGATGACCGGCTTGCCGAGTCGAATACAATGTTTCACGATCCGGCGCTGGATGATTGGCAGTTCCTCCATCGGGCATTCGACTCCCAGATCGCCACGGGCGATCATGATTGCATCCGCGCCCTCAATCATGTCGTCGATGGATTGGACCGCCAATCGGTCCTCGATTTTAGCGATGATCAAAGCCTTACTCTTTTTCTCGGCAAGAACTGTACGCAGTTGATCGAGATCACTTTTCTGACGCACGAAACTGAGCGCGACAAAATCGACGCCAAGCTCCGTGCCGAGTGAAATATCAGCAAGATCTTTTTCGGTGAGCGGCGGGAGATTCACATACACGCCTGGCAAGTTAATGTGACGTCGGGAGCCGAGCGTCCCGGGAGTGATGGCCTTGCAGAGGACCCGGTCTTCTCTTTTTTCGAGGACGACCAGTCTGATCAAACCGTTGTCCATCAGAATCGTGTCGCCAACAGAAACATCATTGAGTAGCCCGCCGTAATTCACATCGACTGAATAGGGCTCTTCGCCTTTCGCGCCGCCGACGGTGAGCTCCAAGATATCGCCGGAATTCAAGTGCAAGTCGGTTTTGAGATCGCCCGTGCGAATGGCGGGACCCTGGGTGTCGAGCAGCAACCCAACCGGCTGACCCATCTCTTGTGCGAGCTGTCGAATTCGCGGCACAATCTCACTCACCCAGGCATGCTCGGCATGGCTCATGTTTAACCGAAAGACATCTGCCCCTTTTTGGATCAATTGCCGCAAGACATCGGTTTGTTCTGTAGCCGGGCCGAGCGTGCAAATGATTTTTGTCTTCCGCATCGATGAGGAGGATTAGGTCTGGCGTCGCAAAAGCAAGGCACTTTTGGAAGCACCGATAAACAAGCGAACAAGATCGATATGTCGCCATCCCCGTCCCGTGATTCCGGCAAGACCGGCTAATTCTGTGGCAGGGATCGCGTGCCTGATCTGAAAGAATACGAGGCGCTTAAAAGAAATGCGGTACGCCTCTTCAGGCGTGCCGCATCGCGCAGTCAGTGTTTTCCTATTGCAGCTTGCCTTGAGTCTTTTTGGCCAAATCGAGGTGTTCCTGAACCACCTTGGCCGTTTTATCGGCGAAATTCTTTACGTCGGGATCACTCCCATCCTTTGCCTCTGCCTGAAATTCGGCAATGTCTTTTTCGTGGTCCTTGACCATCATATTCATGTAGGCTTTATCCGAGCTCCATTTTTCAGTTGGCTCTTTGCTCGGCAATTTAATGCCTTTTTGCTGAGCGATCGATTTCAGCTCATCGTTGGCTTTGCTGTGATCAGTGACCATTCGTTTGCCGAATGATTTCACATCGTCACTTTGGCCATTCTGCTCGGCTAATTTTCCCATCGCTACTTCCATCATCCCGCCTTTCGCAGCCTTCTTCATGAAAGTCTTGTCCTTTGCGCTAAGCGGATTTTGCGCCATGGCCAAGCCAGCGAAACTGAATGAAACGACTGCGAGAGCGAGAATGCCGACGCGTGAGGTAGTGATAATTTTGCTTTTCATAGCTGATTCGCCGTTGAGACATGTCGGGTGCTTCCCGACATTTAAAGTATCGAATGCTCACGCGTGGCCGGATGCACGCGCGCCGGTTCGGCCCGGAGAGCAGTCGAAACGACGATCAAGCTTTGGGGATATTCTGCTTGTACGAGCTCTCCACGCGCGTTGCCACATCCTTGTAGCCGTAATCAGCTTCGTAGATCTGCTTCATGCAACCGAGTGACTTTTCCCTCTCGCCCATCCGCTCGTAAACAAGCCCGAGATTATAGATGATCTCTTTCTTCATCGCGTCCATCGCTAAAATCTCTCGCGATGCCTCTTCGAGTTGCTTCATCGCAAGGTCGAGCATCCCAAGATCGCTATAACAGCGACCCAGCATGTTCATCGCTTTCAGCCGCGCATTCGGATTTTGTCGCGCACGCTGCAGCTCCGGCAAGGCTTCCCGAAAATGCCCCGCATTTACAA